>JBBSKW010000081.1:0-14085 GCA_038256005.1 Pyrinomonadales bacterium | reverse complement strand
CCGCGAAGCGAAACGCCTTGCGTCGTCGGGTTAGCATTTCGGCTGCTTGAACGCCGGAATATCGAAAATCCCGGAACTTGCCTTAACGCGTCATCGAGCGTCGGTGCGGCAGTTCCCGCCAGATCTCTACGTCCCAAAACTGAAATGCTTTCGGGTGTTTCGCCGATCGGCACATCGACACGTCCGATACCCACAATTACCTCTTCGCGGATCTCGGTCGGCGTCATGACGATCGTCACTTTGGACGTCGAAAGTTCATATTCGCTAATGACTCGGCGAACTGTTTCGAAGCCGCCTGCTTCAATATTGATAACATCACCAACTTGAATGTTTGGACATCGGAATTCGCCTTCGAGTAGTCGACATTTCTTGATAGCAGGCTTTTCGGAAACGATCTCGGTCTTCGCGATCTCGATCGGTCGTCCGCCCGCATCGAACACGACAACTTTCAGGTCTGATAGCTGACCGCTTACTCCCAGCGAACAGATACTTACCACTAATGCAATTTTGAGAACTAAGTAAGTCATTGATCGGCAGCTGGTAAACCAGAGCTGCAAATATCGCGCATGCCCGATGTGATTGGAATTTTACACCGTTTGCCTTAAACTCAGTCTAATTCATCTGACTAAACCGAACGAAATGATCGAAGCAATTGACCCCAAAATCACCGCAAAACCAGCCGAGCGTTGCACCGAATGTGACCGCGAGATGGAACACTTCAACACCTTTGTGTCACCCACGAACGAAAGAAAGATCGTTTGCTGGGAATGTCTCGCCCGAGAAGAAAAAGGCTTTTTTGCCCATCGAAGTTTTAATCGCGGGGCTCGCGGAGGCATGATTCCGAGATAGTTCCGTATCCACTTGTGAGGGCTGCATTACTGCATTGCCCTTACTAACGTGCGGGCTACTGACACTCCTATGGCAGTCAGAAAGATCACCGAATATCCCGAACCCGTTCTAGGCCAGATCGGCCAACCTGTAACCGAATTCGACGACGCATTAGCTAAGCTTTGCGCCGATATGTTCGACACGATGTACGACGCCGAAGGGGTCGGTCTTGCCGCGCCGCACATCGGATTGAACCTTCGCCTGTTCGTAATGGATTGCGAAGACATTAAGTTGATCGCCGCCAATCCCGAGATCATTCACACCGAAGGCGAGCAATCAGGCCAAGAGGGTTGTTTGTCCGTCGGCAAAGTTCCCGCAGTCGTAACCCGCCCGATGAAAGCCCGTCTAAAAGCACAAAATGAAAAAGGCGAATGGTTTGAAACCGAAGCGACAGGCTACGCCGCACGCGCTTTCCTACACGAAACCGACCACTGCGACGGGAAACTGTTCATCGACCACCTGCCAAAATTAAGGCGAGATATGGTCGTGAAACGGTTCAAGAAAGAAAAGAATTGGAAATAAGAAACATTGATCTGTACACGCGCATACCTTTATCCTCAACCGCTTTTTCGCGTTCTGTCTTGATGCGAAAGGGATTTTCAGTGATCTTCTGCGCTGTAAATCGCGCGTCTGCTCGGAAAAGGGCGAACATTTCTTCGAAGAGAGCTTCGATGTCGGTCTGAATAAAAACGCGGCCGGTCGGCGGCATTCTCGTAGCGAGGCTTTCCACCATTTCTTTGTTCACCATTCGGCGCTTCGCGTGTTTTCGTTTGAACCACGGATCGGCGAATTGGATCGTAACGCCTTGAAGCTGTCCGGACGGAATAGCCTCGATCAAACGATCAAGCCAAAGCATGGCGTTGCCGAAAACGTAGTGTAGATTGCTCAAGCCCGCTTCTTTAGCAAGCCGATTCGCCTCTTCGACCAGCGGTTCGCGGATCTCGATACCAAGATAATTCCACGACGGTTCGGCTTCCGCCATTCGCAGCAAAAACCGTCCACGGGCGCAGCCGATATCGAGGAGCAGCGGTTTATCGGGCTCGGCAAATATGCTCTCGATATCGACAGGTTTTGGCTCTTGTCGATAATAAGGCGAATTCGGATTAACGTGTTGATGAACTCTGACTCTGCCCATTACATCGCGACGCCGCCATCGGGTTGTATCACTTGGCCGGTGATGTATTTCGCCGAATCGGAAAGCATAAAGCAGGCGATCTCAGCGACTTCTTGGACGTTGCCAAGGCGTCCGAGCGGTATTTGAGCAAGTATCTTTTCGCGATAATCGGCGTTCATCTCGCTCGCCATTTCGGTTTCGATCAGGCCGAGTGCCAGAGCGTTAACGGTGATCTTGCGGCTCGCGACCTCTTTCGCAAGTGACTTGGTCAGGCCGATCATTCCCGCTTTCGAAGCCGAATAATTCGATTGACCGAGCATTCCCACCACGCCGGAGATCGATGAGATATTGAGGATCGAGCCGCCATTCTCATTTTTCATCAGCGGACGAACCGCCGCCTTTGAGAAGTTCCAGGCTCCTTTCAGATTGGTGTTGATCACGGCGTCCCAATCGTCTTCTTTCATTCGCATTATCAATTGATCGCGAGTAATTCCGGCGTTGTTTACGAGATAATCGAGCGAGCCAAATTCCGTCGTAACATGCTTTACAAATTCCGCCGCGGCCTCAGTATTCGCAACATCGCATTGCGCGGCGTAGGCTTTTACACCCAGCTCTTCGATCTCGGTTTTCAGCTTTTCAGCCTCATCCGAGCTTCGCGAATAGTTAAACGCAATGCCGCACCCGCGTTTTGCTAGTTCCGTCACGATCGCTTTTCCGATTCCGCGTGTTCCGCCGGTGACGATCGCCACGCGGCCTTCAAATTGTTTGTCGCTCAATTTCGTTAGTTCTCCGCTACGTTTCGTATCAAATGAAACCTTGATTCTAGATTCGCACAGTTGATACGTCAAAACCTGACTGATAACACATCTCGCCAATTTGCAGAGAATCAATTATCATCTGCCGATATGAGCCGACAATTCACCGCCATTCTTTTCGTCCTTTCGATCGTATTCGCAACGAGTATCCATGCGCAGGAAAAATCGTTTGTGATAGTCAACGCCTCAGTAATCGATGGCACGGGCAAACCGGCTTACAAAGCAAATGTAAGGGTTCGCCGCGGAATCATCGCCGGCATCGGCAAGCTCAAACCGGCAAAGGGCGAAGAGGTGGTTGAGGGAAGCGGATTGACCCTTGCACCGGGATTTATCGATATTCACAATCATTCCGAATCCGGCATTCGCCGCGAAGGCACCGCAGCAAATCAGGTTTCGCAAGGAATCACTTCGATCATTGTCGGGCCAGACGGCGGCTCGCCATCGAACGTCGCTGACTACTTGAATTCGCTTGACGGCAAGATCGCGGTGAATGTCGGAACGTTCATAGGGCATGGTACGGTTCGCGTTCAAGTCTTGGGCAACGATCACAAGCGGCCCGCGAAAGATGTCGAGCTGGACACGATGAAACAGCGCGTTGAAGAAGCTATGAAACAAGGTGCATTCGGGCTTTCGACCGGGCTTGAATACGATTCCGGATTTTCGGCTTCCACCGAGGAACTTATTGAGCTTTCACGCGTTGCGGCGAGAAATGGCGGCGTTTATATGACGCACATGCGGGATGAAGAAGAAGGCGTGATGAACGCAATTCGCGAGGCAATTAAGATCGGCCGGGAAGCCGGAATACCCGTTCAGATCTCGCATATAAAAATGGGTAATAAGAGCGTTTGGAATCGCTCGTCCGAAGCGATCGCCTTGATCAATGAAGCGAAATTAAACGGACAGGACATCACCGCCGATGCATACCCGTACAACGCTTGGGCGTCCACTATCACGGTTTTGGTCCCGAGCAGAAAGCACGAAGATCGGGAAGAGATCCAGAAAGGAATCGAAGCTATTGGCGGCGCGGATAAGGTGCTTATCACGAGCTGTGATGCCTTCCCGGAGTTCGAAGGAAAGACACTTCAACAAGCCGCCGTAATCGGCAATCGCTCAGAGATCGATACCTATATTGAGATCGTGAAAAAAGGTGGAGCCGGCGTTATCGGCTACGGAATGACCGAATCGGACGTGAAGAATTTCTATCAGGCGCCGTGGGTGATGGTCTCAAGCGACGGCGGTATCGGCAGCCGACATCCTCGCGGAACGGGAACCTTCCCGCGCGTCGTAGGCCGCTTTGTTCGTGAGAATAAATGGTTAGCGCTTGAGGCCGCCGTTCGCAAAATGTCTGCAATGCCTGCTGCCCGACTCGGCCTTAAAGACCGAGGCATGATCAAGAAAGGAATGAAAGCCGACCTTGTTCTTTTCGACCCTAAAACTGTTTTGGACAACGCAACCTTTGTCGATCCTCAAGTTCTCTCGACCGGGATCAATTCAGTATTTGTAAATGGCGTTCGGGTTTGGAACGGAACGAAAACGACCGGGTCGTTGCCCGGCCATACTCTCAGGAACAAGTAGTTCTATCGATCAAGCGAGTGCGTTTCTTTGGATCTCAAAAAGCTTGTTGATGCCGACCTCGGCAAGCATCAGCATTTCATCCATCTGCTCGCGTGAAAAAGGTTCGCGTTCGGCGGTTCCCTGAATTTCGATGAACTTTCCGGCACCTGTGCAAACGATGTTCATATCGACATCAGCCGTCGAATCTTCGAGATACGCAAGGTCAAGAACCGGCGTTTCTTCCACGATCCCAACGCTGATCGCAGCCACTTCGCTTATGATAGGATTTGTCTTGATGATGCTTTTCTTGACCAGCTTTCGGCACGCCAAAGCAAGAGCAACATAAGCTCCGGTGATCGATGCACAACGCGTTCCGCCGTCGGCCTGGATCACATCACAATCAATGTAGATCTGACGCTCTCCAAGCAGGCTCATGTCGACGATCGCACGAAGGCTGCGCCCAATTAGGCGTTGTATCTCCTGCGTCCTGCCTGACGGCCCGCGTTGAGTCTCGCGTTGTGTTCGCGTGTTGGTCGCTCGCGGCAGCATTGCGTATTCTGCGGTGACCCAGCCCGTGCCTTTGTTGCGAAGGAAAAACGGAACCTTCTCTTCGACTGACGCCGTGCAGATCACCTTGGTACCGCCGACCTCGATCAAGGCCGAACCTTCTGCATAGGGCGAAATGTTTGGCGTTATTTTAGTATTTCTGAACTGGTCGTAAACCCGGGAATCTGGTCTTGTATATGTCATTTGTAATTTCTATTTTAATTGTTCGAGTTCTACCGCTTCGAGCCTCGATGGCTTTGTCCCAAGAAATCGTTCCGCAACCCGCGAAAAACGTTCGGCGGCATCGGTCACATAAAAATGGTCGAGGTCGTCACACAAGTT
The DNA here is from genome assembly GCA_038256005.1 of Pyrinomonadales bacterium. Classification (GTDB taxonomy): domain Bacteria; phylum Acidobacteriota; class Blastocatellia; order Pyrinomonadales; family Pyrinomonadaceae; genus OLB17. Next base: position 8,826 of record JBBSKW010000081.1, on the reverse strand, counting down.
TCGGATGCCGGAGATTCGTTCTTCGTTATATAGTCCACGATCCGCCAAAAGCTTTTCCACTTCCTCAGCTGTCGCTGCACCCGAATCTATAAGCTTAACATTTTCGCCCAGCGTTCTCGCGATCACATCGCGAAGGATCGGGTAATGGGTGCAGCCAAGAACCACCGCGTCCGGTCCAAAATCACGGACCGGCTTGAGATATTTCTCTGCTATCGAAAACGTTTCGGGTTCCGCAGTCCATCCTTCTTCTGCAAGCGGAACAAACAACGGACAAGCGGTTTGGAACACTTCGGCGGTTTTACATGCGCGCAAGATCGATTCGGTGTAAGCGTTGCTCGAAACCGTTGCTTCCGTCGCGATCACGCCGATCTTTGGATTCTCACATTTGGCGACCTGAATCGCCTTTCTTCCGCCCGGCCCGATAACACCAACGACGTCTATGCCGATCTGCTCGCGAATTGCAGGTAGTGCAAGCGCCGATGCTGTGTTACAAGCAACGACCAGCATCTTGACGCCCTGATCCGCTAAAAACTGTGCATTCTCAAGAGCGTATCGTTCGACGGTTTTGAACGACTTCGTGCCATAAGGAACCCGCGCCGTGTCACCCAAGTAGATGAAATGCTCGTTCGGCAACCGATCATGGAGTGCTCGATAGACCGTCAGCCCGCCGACGCCGGAGTCGAAAATACCGATCGGTCTTTCATTTGTCGACACCTCATTCTTCATCGAATCTCGAAACAAACAAACGTGTTAACGGAGTTACTTAATGCTACAAGAATTAGGCCTTTCGGGGCAAAGATACGCTCGTCTTCGCTAACCCATTTTATTAGACAGCATGGTGCACACTCTTGTGAAATTGTGCCTTACAGTCGTTATTGCAATTTATGCCAAATCGGCCATACAAGGGATGTGCAGATTTCCTTTGTCGCACCAGCCTCGATCAGTGCCGAGCCATGCGGCATAGGGTGAGATGTTCGGCGTTATCCCATATTGCCTAACATCTGCCCGTAACGCATCGCACTGAGAATCCGAAGTTGTCAATTTGGCGCGGATCTGTTCGAGATGATTAAGCCAGCTTCCTTAGAAAACGCGATAAAACAAATTTCTAGTTGTGTGTTGTTGCGCACTGACACCTACAAACCTTATCTATATTCTAAGGCTCTTAATTTGCTTTTGAAGTTTGCCGAATAAAGCAAACGACGATCACTAACGGAAGGTTTTGGCCAGAATTTTTGTTTGTTCACGGTTATGTCTTGAACGCATTCCATTGGCGAAACCCTCGATAAGAACAATCGTAAGTTTAGTAAGAAAAGAGATCATCTCTCTCCCATTTCTTCAAGCGTTGATCCGCGAAAGATTTTCGTGACGTCGATTCTTAAGCCCAATCTTACGGTGGGCGTAGGTTGTTAGCCTCGCAAATCTTTTCGGGATGTCTGGGACACTAAGAAAGTAAAAAAGTAGTGCGTCTTATAAGGATAATACGACCGCCCATTGAAGCAGAGGGAAAATGATAGGGCTCGGATATGGGCTACAAGGGGGATGAATGAAAGGAAAAACACAAAGAACAATATTTATTTTTGCGGTGATGTGCCTATCACTGCTGGTATCAACACAGGCAAACGCGCAGCGATATAGCGGCCGGGCGACAGCGATAAAGACAACTGTTGGCAACCCGCTTACGAATCCATTGACCACCGCAATTAATGACACAGGCGAACTGCCAAGTGCCGGCGGCAATATTAACCTCACGAGTAACAGCACGGTCATTCTCAGTGGAGCACTGACGGCCGGCACCTCCACCTCGCGCACGCGCGGCGGGGCACTCGGTGGCAATCCGAATGCGAGCCATTCGGAAGCATCTGTGGCAAATCTAAATTTTTCCGTACTCGGAAATACAATAACAGCGACGGCTGTTTCGACGGTGACCGATTGTTCCTGTCCGACTGGCACGTGCACCGGCAGCACGACGATCGCGGGCCTGACCCTAAACGGCAGCTCCGTGACGGTAACAGGCAGCGCTAATCAAACCATTGATCTGAGACTGGGTGGGTTGATAACCGGAGCGATCGTCGGAACGCTTGTAATCAACGAGCAAATTGACGGCGCGGGAAGCAAGACAGTTAATGGATTGCATATACGCGTGACCGACTCGATAACCGGAATAGCGACGGACGTCGTGATAGCGTCGTCGCATTCGGACATAATTTGTAACCCGGCCGCGGCGGACAACTTCTATAGCGGACGCGCCTACGGCATCGGCTCGACCGTTACGGTAAACGACCTTATTTTAGGTACAACGTCGTCTGTAGAGACGATAGTTGCCGATACAGGGCCTCTCCCGGGTTCGGGCGGAAGCATCGGTCCTGTAATCGTTGCAGGTGCGAATATTCCAAGCGTAGCCACTTCCGGAACACTAACGTCCAATACGTCGGGCGGCATATCTGGCGGTATTCGCCGTTCGGATTCGTCCGCTGAAGTACAAAACTTAAATGTCACTGTGGCAGGATTTGTAATTACCGCAACCGTTCTGAACTCGCAAACCGTCTGTACCTGCGCGTTAGGCGGCACGACCTCGACATGCTCCGGCGGGGCGGTGATAACTAATCTAAATATACTTGCTCCCGCCTTAGCCACTGTGGTCGTGACCGGGGCAGGATCGCCTAATGAGACTAGAACCTACAGTATTCTCGGCGTGGTTGTTTTGACGATCATACTTAACGAGCAGATCCCGGAGTCGCCAACGACTACCGGAAGCATTACGGTAAACGCGCTGCATATAATTACCAGCACAAACGTGCCACTGATATCGACGTCTACCACTGACACAGTGATCGCATCGTCGCATTCGGACATCGTCTGCGGTACTATTGGCCCGTCGGCAAGTACGGTAAGTGTCAGCGGGCAGGTCACCAACGGTTTCGGCCGGGGGCTTATGCGAGCTATGATAGTGGTAACCGATCCCTTAAACGGGGATGTCAGAACCACCAATAGCAACGCCTTTGGCAATTACCAGATCGAAGGCCTTCGCGCCGGAGGTTTTTACGTCATTCACGTCAGGGCAAAGGGCTATGAATTCGATCCAATCTCGTTCGTGCTCACAGACGACCTAAGTGGTCTCGATCTTGTGCCGATAGCGAACCGGAAGGAATAGACCGGCCTGATCGCTCTCACGAACAGACCAATAAAAAAGCGGCGCCCACACGCCGCTTCTTTCTTCCAAACGCACGAGCCTCAACTACCGCCGCTACGACGCTTCCGCCGAGATAATAAACAAGATCACAACAAGCTAAACAAAGGCAAAAGCTGTAAACCCAACGGCATAACGAAACGGATCAGAATTCCTCTTTTCCGCGGGTTCGTTCAAATCCATATTCGAACTGGGCGTCGGCTGCGCAGCGTTTACTCCACATTTGTCGATCTGGGTGGCCGTCCGGAGAGTATCTACGGTAATGTTTCGGGGTTGAGCTGCGTGAGATGCAGTCCTCAACGTAAGCAATAGAAAAACGGTTGGAGGTGCAATTATCGAGGCACCCAGACCGAAATTATACCTGGCTCTTACAAAGATGGCGTCTTCCGCGATCGAATTCGCTTTACATCGTTACCCTATCCTGACTAGTTTTACTACGTTTCGTGGTTCAAGTTCCAGTAGGCTCAGAGCTTCAAGATACCGCGTGCGATGCCTCTAACTCCTCTTTTTGCAGTGGCTTGAAACCCGGGTATTCCGAGCAAAGGTACGCTGGTATCAAAATTGCTATTTAGCAATGTTGAGTTAATTCGCATCAAAGGAGTACATTTTTATGAATAAAGGGAAGTTTTTCGGTTTGTTGAGTTTAAGTGCAATTTTGCTTGTTTCGACGGTTATTAATATTGGCGCCCAGACAAGAAGTTACAGTGGGCGGGCTGCGGGTGTGATTGTCCTCGGTCCAAATGCGACATCTGCCGTTGACACCGGTCCTTTGGCGAGCTCGGGTGGAACGTTAACAACGTCAGCACCCTCCGTTAACCTCCCGGGTATAACTACGGGTCCGGTTTCGGCATCGACATCCGGCGCGGGGAGTGCAAGTCAGTCATCCACTTCGGTGACCAACGCTCGTGTTAATGCGGGCGGATATCTCATTACAGTTGCCTCGGCTTCGTCATTCAGCCAGTGCATTTGTTGCCCGGGGTCGGTCGAGGGAGGCTGCACCACAACATCCAGCATCACCGGGGTGACGGTCACTGACCCCTCGGGAAATACTACGCCCATAACAGTTGATGGCCGCTTCAACCAGGTCGTTACGATCAACGGTGTAGGAACTATCACGTTCAACGAACGAGCGACGGGCTTTGGTTCTATTACATTAAACGCGGTACACATTGATATAACCAGCGGCGGCACGAACACCAATGTGATCCTTGCGTCAGCTTATTCCGACATCGTTTGCGGCGCGACCGGGCCAAGTTCCTCGATCGTAAGCGTAGCGGGCCGAGTGGTATCGAGTTCAGGTTTGGGCATCGCTGGCGCGACGGTCACGCTGACAGCTTCGACCGGAGCACAGCTATCTGCAAGATCGAACAGTACCGGTAATTTCGTCATTCAATCGGCAGTCGCGGGCCAGTCGTATATAGTGGAGGCTTCGGCCAAATCGTATACGTTCGAGAGCCAGTTCATCACGGTTCTCGATGAAGTAACCGACCTTGAGATACGCGCGAACCCATAAGCAGCATCGGGGAGGGTACTATTTACAGTAAAAACTTTAGTACCGAACAAGCGGGTCATCCTACGACCCGCCCAACGAAAAAAGCGGCGCCCACACGCCGCTTTTCTTTGTTACGGTTAATCATCCAGGTCTATTGATCGCTTCGACGTTGTCGACGCATCAAAAAGATAAAGACGAAGATGAGCGAAACAAATACCAGACCTGTGAACGCGACGGCATATCGAAGCGGATCAGAATTTCTCTTCTGGGCGGGTTCGATCGCATCGCCGGTCGAATTATCCGCCGTCGGCCGTGTGTCGGATTGAAGTCGATTGATCTGATCAAACGGCTGAAAAGTTTCGATCGTCGCGGTCAGTGCCTGTGCACTGAACGGAACAATTCCGACGATGGCCAATATTAAAGTTGTTTGAAGCTTAAGTCGAAACAAGCCCATATAGGGCATTATAGCGGAGTTATAAAAATGGTGGAGGCGGTGGGAATCGAACCCACATCCAAAGGTTGCGACCAGTGAAATCTACACGTTTATTTGGTTCACTTTAGTTTCGCCGCGGTCGAGCAGATGAACCAACAAGACCTCGTCCGCAGCTAACCCGGCTAACTTTGAACCATATTCGCAGGTGGAGAATATGGCCGAGCCCGAACTGGGTTATGCCTTAGCCGGTCGCATCGGGCTGACTTCCGGTAAGACACTTCTGGTCTAGAGTTAACTAGGCAGCAAGAGCTAATTCTTGATTAGCATTTGTGTTTTGACAAGTTTTTTTAACGAGCTAACAAGCCAAGCCCGACGTGCATCCAAAGATCTATACAAGCCCCTGTCGAAGCCTGTCGCCCCCATAGCGAGGAACGCTAGTGTACGAAAATAAGATGAAAAAAGGAAGCCGTTCGTTGTAATTTCGTTTTCTATACGCAATGTGGCAATATCTTCGTTTTTCGTCGATTTCTTAATTCGTGCATTCGTGGCTTCCAAATTTCCGCTGCCTATCAAATCTTGCAAACCTTTCCATTTGCCACATTTCAATCAGATCGCGCCAATTGATGTTTTATCGATACTCTTACTGACGCATAATTCGGGGATCCGGAACAATATTCGGTGGGGGGTCTTTGAAATCTGAATCCTCGGAGTTATAGCTTTAGCTGCCTTTCTTCGCGGCTGTCGCGACTTTGCGTGAAAACTTCTTGGTTTTTTTCCGGCTAAACTGACAATCGCTAAAAACGCCGATTTTTGTTCCACCTTGTTCCACTCGAGCTAGTACTCAATGGAACAAAAATGAACAAAATTGGCTCGAAGAGATCACAAATAGCAAAAAAAGCCTATTTTTGTTCAGGTGTGTTCGGTTCGAGCAGGGTGCAAAATGAACATTTATCGATGTTTTTACTATCGGCTGGCTTCTTCGAGATGTTTCCGACGTGGAAAGTGTAGGAAAATACCGATGAAACCGATGATCAGCCAGTAGTAAAAATGTGGGTAATTGAACGCAAATGCCAGGATCAGCCCGATGATCGAGATCGCTTCGCAGAAGACCGAACCAAGAATAAGTGCCGTTTGAACGTACTCCGGCTTCTGTTCTGCAATGCCGCGTTCGATGGCATACTTTCTGATAATGAACGAGACCGCGAAGTTCGTGATCGCAAGTATCGCCGCACCGATCACGATCGGCGAAAGGTCACCGAGCTGCGACTGTTGCGGATCGAGCAATATATCGCGACCTTTTACCGAAAAGATCACGACAACGAAAAGCAATTGCGAAAACAGCAAGATAAACCACAGAATAACGAGCGTGCGATATTTTTGGTCGGTTTCGGTCACGGGGCAATTATGAATTAGAACTCTCGAATTTCAAATCGTTCATTCGGCCGCATCGAGTTCTTCTTCGAGCAACTGGCGTTCGTAAAGAGCAGCATATTCGCCGCCAATTTCGAGCAATTCTTCGTGTGTGCCGCGTTCGATAATTCGTCCATGATCCAAAACGCAGATCAGGTCAGCGTCGCGAATCGTTGAAATGCGATGCGATACTATAAGCGTCGTGCGGCCCGAACGAACGTCACGAAGATTGTGCAAGATATGCTCTTCCGTATAAGTATCGACCGCCGAAAGCGAATCGTCGAGGATCAAGATCCGCGGATCGCGCATCACCGCCCGAGCGATCGCCGTCCGCTGTTTCTGGCCGCCCGAAAGAGTAATGCCGCGTTCCCCTACCAGCTGTTCGTACTTGTTTGGAAATCCCTTAATGTCCTCAGCAAGCCCGGCGACCGACGCGGCCTTTTCAACGGATATTAAACCGCCGAGACTCGAAGACGCCGAAAACGATTTCTCAGTGGCTCTGTCTCTCTGTGGTGAATCTTCCGGTGAAACACCGAAAGCGATATTCTCGCCGAGCGAATCGCTAAAGAGAAACGTTTCCTGCGGAACGAATCCGATCGAGCGGCGAAGTTGTTCAAGCGGATATTCGCGGATCGGTTTGCCGTCGATCAAAACGCTTCCCGCCGGGGCATCAATAAGACGCGGGATCAGATGCATCAGCGTCGATTTCCCGCTTCCGGTCCGGCCGACGAACGCCACCGTTTTTCCCGGTTCGATCTTTAGGGAAACATCTTCGATCACCGGCTTGCCATTGTACGCGAACGTCAGATCGCGAAATTCGATCCCGCCCTTGATATTTGGCTGTTCGGCGATGTTCGGAACATCTTTGATAGTAGGCTCGGTTTCGAGAATTGCATTGAATCGCTTAAGCGATGCGGTGCCACGTTGATAAAGATTGACCACGTAGCCGAGAGCGATCAAGTACCAGATCATCCGCTGCAAATACAGAATGAATGCCGTAAAATCGCCAGTAGTTATTTCGCCTTCAACCGCCATCGGCACGCCGACCGCGACTATGATGACAAACCCCAGCCCGATGAAGAAGAACAGCAGCGGACGCATCGCTGCTCCAAACTTCACGAGCCGAAGATTCTGTGCCGCGTATTCGCGATTAAGCTTCTCGAATTGTTCGATCTCCGCGTCTTCCTGTGCATATGCCCGAACTACTCGAACGCCCGTAATGTTCTCCTGCGCGCGTGCGGTTATATCGGAAAAGAATTCCTGGATCTTCTCGAACCGCTTATGAATCTGTTCGCCAAGAAATTTCACCGTCAAGGACACAAGCGGCATCGGGATGAGCAAAAGCAGCGTCAGCTTTACGGAAATATTGAGCAGGATCGGCAGAGTTATCGCGAGGGCAAAGACCGCCTGAAAGCTGTAAAGGATCATCGGTCCGACGATCTGGCGAATGGCGGCAAGGTCATTGGTCGCTCGGGCCATCAGATCACCGACGCGATTATTGTGAAAGAATTCGAGAGGCTGATCGACAAGCGATGCGTAAAAATCATTCCGCATGTCGAATTCGATATGCCGCGAAGTATTGATCAACAGCCGCCGCTGCAAGAAAAGAAAAACCCCCGACGCAATGCTGACGCCGAGAATGACGAGCGGATAATAAATGATCTTGTCCCAGGTGATCCCGGCACCAAGATCATCGACCGCCTGCCCGACGAGATACGGGATCAAAAGCCCGAACGACATCGACGCAAGGATGAAAAATATCCCAAGCGCGATCGACCACCGATACGGCCCGAAATACTTGGCAAATTTGCGGATCTGTTCCATCTGTCGAAAGCCGAAAAACTACAAAACCGTGTAGGTCGAAATGCCGGTCGCGATCAGTTTTCCTTCTTCGTTTACGACATCGGCCGAAACGGTAAAAATTCGTTTGCCCGGGCGAACGACGCGGGCCTTGCAGCTAAACATGCCGTCAATATGCGGCCGCAGGTAATGCACGGTAAGATCGATCGTCGCCGTGTGGACATCAGGTGCGAGATATGTCCGGACCGCGAAAGCCATCGCCGTGTCGATCAGCGTCGCCGTGACGCCGCCGTGCAGAATTCCGCCGGGATGCCGAAGGTCGTCGCGCATCTCGATCGCGATCGTCGCTTCGCCGAGTTCGAGTTCCGTCAGCCGCATCCCGATCAGTTTCGAAAACGCCAGCCTGTGAAGCACGTCGGCCGCCCGCTGCCTTTGTTCGTCTGTCAATTCACTGTTTGCCATCGTATCTCACTCAGTCCGATCCTGGTAAAACTCTTTCTCGCT
>JBBSKW010000080.1:0-14088 GCA_038256005.1 Pyrinomonadales bacterium | reverse complement strand
GTTTTGTTCACGGTTTTCCATTTCCATTTCTCCCGCTACCATTAACGCGTAGCAGTCGGCAAAAGCGTATCGCTCTGTTGCAGAGGGTTTAGCTAGTGAGAGGTATGGATTCAAAGACGGAAAAAATATGGAAAAGTTGAATATCTTGGTTATATAAACATCGGACGTTTTAGTTCTTTCATCAGTTCTTCTTGAACTATCTTTCCTTCGTTCTTCGTAATGTGTTCGATGTAGATAAGTGCGGTGTGAATTCTCTTGTCAACGTCTCTGATCGTACTTATTTGATAGATAATGCCGCGTTTTTTGCCCGGCGTAAGCTCTTCAAAAAACTTGCTGCCTTCGGGATCCTGATTTAGCACCTCTTCGAGCTCTTCAGGCATTGGCATTCCGTATTTGCTTTCATCTTTTTCGAGCACGATATCGACGACCTTCCCGACCTCGAGCCCAAGCTCGGTTCGCCGCTGTTTGTTGACCATTATGTAAAACATATCGCCCCACGGCATGAGTGCACATGGAAATGGCTCGCTGCCCTTGATGCTGCAGATAACGCGTCGCGACTTGCTTTCAAATCCGAACTTTTTCTCGACGATCGGCTCGATCATCAGAAAATGCCAACCGCCGCCTTGTTCGGCCGCATTGGTGAACAGAGCTTTATATTTGACTCGCTTTACTGCCTTTGCCATAGTGCGTGAAAACTCATGATTTCGTTTTTGATTTGCTAAGATTATATCAGGAAATCAGATGGGAACTTCTATCCAACCGATATTAGATAAGGCTCTGGCGGGCGAACGGCTTACGGCCAACGACGCTACTGTTTTGCTCGAATCAAACGATTTTGTACGCATTGGCATTGCCGCGGACGAAATTCGCCAGCGGAAGAATCCGGGCGATTTGGTCACGTATATCATCGACCGCAACATTAATTACACCAACGTTTGCAACGTCGTCTGCACATTCTGCGCATTCTATCGTCGGCCCGGACAGCCGGAAACGTATGTTCATTCGATCGATGAGATCTGCTTGCGAATAGACGAAACCATCGAGCTCGGCGGCACCGGTGTATTGATGCAGGGCGGCTTGCATCCGGATTTCAATATCGAATGGTACGAAGAGCTTTTGTCCACGCTGCACGCAAAATATCCGAACTTTCAACTGCACTGTTTTTCGCCGCCGGAGATACATAACATCTCGCTCATCTCAAAGCTCGACTACGAAACGATTTTGCGTCGTCTGAAAGCGGCAGGTTTGAATTCAATGCCCGGTGGCGGCGGAGAGATACTCGATGACGAGGTCCGCAAACGCGTTTCGACCAAGTGCAACACGCAGGAATGGCTCGACGTAATGCGTGCCGTACACAAGGTCGGGTTGATCTCGACAGCGACAATGATGTTCGGCATCGGAGACAAGATCAAGCACCGCGTCCGTCATCTCGAGCGTATTCGGCAGGTTCAGGATGAAGCACATGCCGCGAAAGCCTTCGACCCGAACTACGGCGAATTTACCGCGTTCATCCCGTGGACGTTTCAACGAGAGAACACTGCATTAGGCCGCAAGATAACCGAGGAACCGACCGGCATTGATTACCTGAAAATGCTCTCTGTCTCGCGTTTGTTCTTAGATAACGTTCAACACATTCAATCATCGTGGCTGACCCAAGGCATCAGACTCGGCCAAGCCGCACTGCGTTTCGGTGCCGATGACATGGGTTCGATCATGATCGAGGAGAACGTTGTCTCCGCCGCCGGTGCCAACAACGAAGCCAACGAACGCGACCTCCGCTACCAGATCCGCGAAGCCGGGTACGTCGCCCAGCAACGCGACATTCTTTACAATTACATCAACCGCCCGGACGTCGACAGCCTCGACCAAAAGAAATCAATTCCGCTCAAACAACTGAGCGTAGCGTTCGCGGATTGAGAACATTTAGATGAAGACGGAATCGAAATACATTATAGGCACATCAATCCTTTCGGTGGCTTCCGGCTCACTTGCACTTGCGCCTGTCGTAATGAGTGAGAACGGATATGTTGGATCGATCGTTTTTGTGCCGGTGCTTATTCTAGTTTTGATCGCCTCCGTACTGACTTTTTTGGTCGGCATTATTGTTCTTGCTACCTCAAGAAAACTTGGCCCCTACGTCCTGCTTTTCGCGATACTTCTGCCCATTGGATTTTTTATTGGTGCCATTGTTTCAAAGCATCTCGAAATCGGTGCATATCGAACCGAACCGATGGTACCTTTTGAAGTTTTACGGTAATACAGCTGGGATCAGGTTTTCTTGTCAACTTGTCAAGAAAACTGCTAAACTGGACATTATGAAGAATCTTCAGGTCGGAGAATTCAAAGCTAATTTTTCTGAAGTGCTTGAGAAAGTACAGCAGGGCGAGAGCTTTGGCATAACATACGGCAAAAGCAAAAAGTTGGTCGCTGAGATCAATCCGCCGAAAAAGCAAGAGAAAAAGAAAAAACGTAAGCTTGGCATTTGGGAAGGCATAGTAGAATTTAAGTTTGCCGAGAATTTCAAGATGACCGATGAAGAGTTTCTCGACGGAAAATGAGTTACCTAATTGATACTCACGTCTTTATTTGGGTGCTTACAAATCCCGGCAAGATCCCATCAAAAGTGCGAGAGATCCTTGAGGATCCTGAGAACGTTCTGTACATTAGTGCCGTCAGCTTTTGGGAGATCGCGATAAAGGTTCGTAACGGAAGATTGGCTCCAATCGGAACACCGAATTTAACAATGGTCGAGGCCGCTGAGAAAATGGCTCTGCGGCCGATAGCACTTGATCCTATCGATGCCGCGACTCATGCCGAATTGGAAGAAGATTCCCACTTTGATCCTTTTGACCGGATGCTAATATGGCAGGCGATCCAGCGAGATCTGATCCTTGTCTCGGCTGATAAACAATTTTCCAGGTTCAAGAAACACGGGCTCCGAACACTCTGGAAGTAGCGGGCTATATTTAAATTGTCAAAGATCATTCTCGGAACTTTCATCAATGCACCGGCCGAAACTTGTTTCGACCTGATGCGGGATGTTCGGATACATACTCAAACAACATCGCAAACGAACGAAAAGGCCGTTGCGGGAGTAACGGACGGAATGATCGGCCTTGGGCAAACGGTTACGTTTGAAGGAACGCATTTCGGAATGCGGCAACGTCTAACTGTGAAGGTTACCGCGTTTGAGCGGCCGACGTTGTTTGTGGATGAAATGGTCGAAGGCCGGTTCAAGAGTTTCAAACACATACACGAATTCACACCCCAAAACGGCGGAACGCTGATGCGCGACACCCTCGAATGGACCTCGCCGTTCGGCATCATCGGTCGGCTCGTAGAAGGGGTGCTGCTTGAAAAGCATCTGCACTCTCTCGTCTCAAAGCGAAACCAGATCCTCAAAGAGATCGCTGAATCAGCCGTCTAGACTTCAGTTCCGAGAGAATTCTTACCCAACTATTACAATTCTTAGCCCCTCGACCTGTTAGTCTTAATGTGGACAAAGATCTCAAACAAAGGGAATTTAATGCAAGATACGCTCACTTTTCGCTACATCTCCCAGAACCTCAATTGGCGGAACGTCGTGATGGTTGCCTTTTACCACATTTTGGCGATACCGGTAATATTCACATTTAGCTGGCAGAATCTGGCGGTGTTGCTGATCGGTAACTGGATCGTCGGCAGCCTTGGTGTTGGGCTCGGTTGGCATCGCTTGCTTACGCATCGCAGTTTCAAAGCTCCGAAATGGCTTGAGTATGTGCTGTCGATCTTGGCGACGATGTCGATGCAGGATTCGCCGAACAAGTGGATCGCCACGCACCGGATGCACCACAAATACGTCGATACCGATCTCGATCCGCATTCGGCACGTTCCGGTTTTTGGTGGCCGCAGCTTGGCTGGGTGGTCTGGGGCAAAGCTCAAGACCACGATCAGGCGACGCTGCAAAAGTACATTCCTGATCTACTGAAAGACCCGATCCATGTATTGATCTCGAGATTTTACGTGGTCCCGATCCTACTTTCAGCCGTTCTGCTTTTCGCGATCGGCGGCTGGACCATGGTCGTCTGGGGTGTTGCTGCTCGCGTCGTACTTGGCTGGCACACGACCTGGTTCGTCAATTCACTCTCGCACATTTACGGCAAGCGTCCGCACGAAACGGGAGATCTTTCGACCAACAATTGGTTCGTCGCGATCCTTACCTTTGGCGAAGGCTGGCATAACAACCATCACGCGTTCCCGACCTCAGCCCGCCACGGTCTTTTGTGGTATCAATTTGACATGAACTGGATCGCCATCCGCGTATTCGAAAAGCTCGGCTGGGCAAAGAATATAAAGACGGCAGAGATCGCGCCAGTTCCAACTGTTATAAAGCAAACTGCCTAAGGTGACGCAGCCCATTTCCTGCAAACTAGATGCGGAAATGCGCTAATATTCGTACGCTACCGAAGTGAGGATCGTTATGAATAGGGTGCGGGTTGCGCAGAAAAATATCGACGAATACATTGCTACGTTTCCAGTGGAGACGCAGCAATTTTCGAAAACCGTGCAACTATTCACAAAGCAGTTCCGATAGCCGAGGAAGCGATCAGCTATCAAATACCCACGTACAAGTTGAACGGGAAAAATCTGATTGACTTCGCTGGTTACAAGAATCACGTAAGCGTTTATCCTGTTCCACGCGTGTCGAAAAATTCAAAGACGAACTCGCACAATATAAAGGCGGGAAAGGAACGATCCAATTCCCGCTGACCGAACAGATAGACTACGAACTGATCGCACGGATCGCGAACCAGACCCAGCGTCTTTAAACCATTTTCGGACTTCTACTTTAGAAAGTTTTGCTGCCAGAGTTGGAACACGAGCAGTGTCCAGAGCTCTTTGTGGTGTGATGCTTTTCCGGTTTCGTGTTCGCTTATCAGCTTTTGAACATAGTCTGCGTTGAATAATCCCTGTTCCTTCAGCCGCTTTGCATCGAGCATCTCGTGCATCAGCGGATTGAGCCGGCCCTTTAGCCATTCGGCGATGGGGATTCCGAAGCCTTTCTTTGGGCGATGAAGGATGTCGTGCGGCAGCAGATCCTTCATCGCTTCTTTCAGGATGTGCTTGCCGCTTTTGCCTTTAAGTTTATATTCAACCGGGATCGAAGCCGCGAATTGTCCAACTCGCGGGTCGAGGAAAGGTGCTCGTGTTTCTAAGGACACAGCCATCGCCGCCCGATCGACCTTGGTCAAAATATCTTCCGCGAGATAGAAATTGATGTCGGCATACTGCATCTGCTCAATGACATTTTTCGCGTCCGAGCGGCCGACGAGTTCGCGGACGCCCTTGTAAATATCCGCATGGGTCTGGGCGAGAACATCTTTCGTAAATAGCGCCTCATGCTGATCAAGCGAGAACGAACCGAACCACGAATGATGGCGTGTTACATTGTCGAATTTTGATGCACGCACGAACCGCTTCGCCTTGTAATCGAACGACATATTCTTGGTCGAAACTGGCAAAGCGTTTACAACCGGTTCGATCAATCCGCTGCGGACGAAGGCTGGTATAGCCAGATATTTCGCCGCAACCGTGTGTGCGTAATACATCGGATAGCCCGCAAAAAGTTCATCGCCGCCATCGCCGCCGAGGGCGACGGTAACATGTTTGCGCACAAATTGGGCGAGCAAGAATGTCGGAATAAGCGAGCCGTCGGACATCGGTTCATCCAGCCACGTGCCGATCTCCGCGATCAGGTCGCCGGCAGTCGTCACCGAAAGCTTTTCTTCGTAATGGTCGGTGTCTAAATGCTTTGCAACGCGGCGAGCGAACTTCGATTCATCGAACGAATCTTCTTCAAAACCGATCGAGAAGGTCTTCACGCGTTCTTCGGCGTGCTGCACCGCAAACGCTGCAACGGTCGACGAATCGATGCCGCCGGAAAGCAAAATGCCGAGTGGAACGTCCGACACCAGCCGCATCCGAACCGCGTCGGACAAAAGTTCTTTTAGCTCTTCGGCCTTCTCGCTTAGCGAAGGAGCGCGGACACTCTTGTCCGAATCGCCGGTTCCTCCGGCGAGATTGTCTTGACCATTCGCACTTGTTCGCGTCGAAGCGACGCTCATGCGGACAGGAGTGTCCGCGCTCCAACTGAGATCCCAATACCGACGCGTTTTCACCTCGCCATTCTCGACGGTCAAAACATGTGCGGCGGGCAGTTTATGGATGCCCTTGAAGATCGACATCGGTGCCGGTACGTAATCGAATGAGACGTAATGACGGAGAGCGTTCAAGTCGAGCTCGGGCGCAACCGCGGGATGCGCGACGATCGCCTTTAGCTCCGATGCCCAAATGAGCTTGCCGTCAAAAATGCCGTAGTAAAGCGGCTTTTCGCCGAAGCGGTCGCGGGCGACGATCAGTTTTTTCCGCTTCGCGTCCCACAGCGAAAAAGCGTACATTCCGTTTACGTGTTCGAGCAGCGCGTCGCCGTATTCTTCGTAAAGGTGCGGGAGAATTTCTGTGTCAGATCTCGTGGTGAATTTGTGGCCCTTTGCTTCTAATTCTTTGCGGACCTCGCGATAGTTGTAAAGCTCGCCGTTCATCATCACGATGACCGACTTGTCGCAATTAAACACAGGCTGGTCGCCCGTTTTAAGGTCAATGATCGACAACCGCCGCATGCCAAGCGCGACCGTTTCATCAAGCCATAAACCTTCCGAATTAGGCCCGCGATGCACGATCGTCTCGCACATTGAGTGCAGCACCGCCTCGGCATCCGCATTCGAACCAGATTGTTTTAGGTTTATCCAACCCGCAATTCCGCACATTACCTGATTCCGCTAGTTATCGCGGGCGGCGCTTCTATAGGCAAGATCGAACACAATGAACGTGACGATCGCTGCTGCCCCGACGCCGACGGCTATTTTGGCACTCGTAGGCCAGCCGCTGCCCTTTACTTTTTTCGTGTCACTATAGCGATCACGGTCGATTGGTTTGATTTTGACTCCTGAATAGTGAATGAACTGTCGCCCGCCTGCGTGATTTTGCCCTTTATTTTGGTCCCGTCAAACTTCTCTACTTTGACATCTGTTTTCCTGTTCCCGAGGCGATCTTGGACCTTCGACTTGATCTCGTAAACCTGGCCGACATCGCCGGTCTGAGCGAGCGCGACGTATGATCCATTAGTGAATACAACAAAGCCGACAATAGCGGCAAACATAAACTTTAGTTTCATATATTCTCCTCAAACCCGATCTTTTCTCTCACCGCATATATCGCCTTGTCTTGCGATTCGTGATAGGTGCGGACAAGGAGTTCGGCCAACAATCCCATCAGGAAAAACTGGACCGAGATCGCGAGCATGACAACTGCGATTATCGGCAGCGGTGTAAGGATAAACGACGTTCCGTAGAACAGCTTTAGAACTATCGCCCACACGCCGGTGATCATCGAGATAAAGAACGCGAGCATACCGAACGTACCAAATACATAGATCGGTTTTGTGTGATACTCGGCCATGAACTTGATCGTTATCAGGTCGAAAACGACCTTGATCGTTCGCGAAATGCCGTATTTCGATTTGCCCATCGTGCGGGCGTGGTGATCGACCGGAATTTCGGTCACGCGCGCACCTGCCCAAGCGGCATAGATCGGGATAAAGCGGTGCATTTCGCCGTAAAGTTTTACGTCCTGTATCACATCGCGCCGATACGCCTTGAGCGAGCAGCCGTAATCATGCAGCGGTACACCGCCGATCCAAGAGATTATGCGGTTCGCGATCTGCGACGGGATCTTGCGCGAGATCAGTTTATCCTGTCTATCCTTTCGCCACCCGGAGACCACATCGTAACCTTCATCTAACTTATCGAGCAGACGACTGATATCGGCCGGATCGTTCTGCAGATCGGCATCCATCGGTATCAAGATATTGCCTTTCGCCGCGTCAATGCCGGCGGACATCGCGGCGGTTTGGCCGTAATTTCGGCGGAGCGAAATCACGCGAACACGGTTGTCGATCGCGGCTATCTCACGCAAAACGGCCAGCGACCTATCCGTCGAACCATCGTCAACGTAGATCACTTCGGCAGCTTTACCCAGTTCGTCCAATGCCGCCCGAATCTTTTCATGCATCGGCCGAAGATTGTCTTCCTCGTTCAAAACCGGAAGAAAGAGTGAAAGCTCAGGCACCGCAGCGGTTTGTAT
The DNA here is from genome assembly GCA_038256005.1 of Pyrinomonadales bacterium. GTDB lineage: Bacteria > Acidobacteriota > Blastocatellia > Pyrinomonadales > Pyrinomonadaceae > OLB17. The sequence goes on along the minus strand of JBBSKW010000080.1, from coordinate 5,906 downwards.
CGTATCTTTAGAATCCATTGCAATTATTCCGACAAACAAAACAATGTAGAACTTTCGAGCCGGAAAATACAGTAACGGAATAGGATTGGCCTCAGAGAGCACAGAGAATTTCAACCGATATTCGCGGCACGATCGAGGAGAATATTCGCTACGGCGAAATGGATGCCAGTGTTGATGATGTAAAGGCTGCGGCGTGGAAGGCTTATCTACACGAACAGGTCGAGAAACTGCCCGAAGGTTACGAACACGAAGCCCAACTTCTTTCCGGCCAACAGCAGCAGATCGCAATTGCCCGGCTTTTCTTAAAGGATCCGCCGATCATCTTTCTCGATGAACCGATCGCCAGTCTTGATGCCGTCGCTACCGAACAGATCAAGAACTCTCTCGACGCAATTAAAGAAAGTCGAACGACGGTCGTCATCTCGCACAGCATTTCGCAGATAATCGACTCCGACTTGATCTACGTTCTGAAAGAAGGCCGCGTCGTCGAGATCGGCACGCACGAAGATCTTTACGAAAAAGCCGGCACCTATTTTGAAATATTCAACGCCTCCGCAAGAAGCCTGAACCTCGACAAGATCGCACGGACGTTGGATGATGAGATCGACAATTAGAAAGATACGGAAGCTGACAAAACTAGTTCACGGTGCGATCAATTCGACCGACGGGAAATAGGTTTTGTAGCGTCTGGTGTCCCGGGTGAGAATGCGAAAGCCTGAAACTGCAGCGTGGGCGCCGATGTAGAAATCCGGAAGCGGCGAGGTTCGAGTTCCTCCGCTCCGTCGATATTTTAGATGAGCCCTGCCGGCGACAAAAGCTGCTGTAAATGGCAACCCCACTCGCTTGAAAATTTCTTCGGGAAACGTAGCGTCGAACTCCTGAGGGGAAGCATATCGAGTTGAGGCTTCTGCGTAGATCAAAGGATTTATGCAAAGGCCGGAATTCTCGGCAGCCGAAGCTAACGATGAAAACGACCAATCGAACCAAACAGGATCCTTGGTGGCAATGTCGAGAAGCACGTTGCTATCTATCAAAATCATCTTCACCCCAGCCTCGCGTCAGGGCCATGATCTCATCGGTTGTCATTTCGAGGTTTGCCGTTCCACTACCGACGATCCGAGCAACGATCTCCTCGCCTCGGCTCGGTTTACCGTTCTTTCGCTTTGTCTTTTTCTCTAGGCCAATAAATTCACCGTGTATTACGAATTCGACTTCCGTTCCGGGAAATATGCCAAGCTTTTCACGAATTGCTTGAGGAATTGTCACCTGTCCTTTAGTCGTTACTCTCATAGTATTACTCCTACTAGTAATACTACCGCACTAGGCAATCTGAAGCAAGAATTTTGCGAGCTACCCTAGTACATCAAATAAGATTCGCGGGCTTTGGTGAAATCTTTCAAACCTGTTTCCCACGAATCTTCGATCTCCTTAAGCGAGGTCCCGGATTCGATGGCTTTCCGGATCTTGTCGGTGCCGCAGACTACGTCCATTGGGTTTTGGTCGAAGACGTATTCGTAGGCGTTTTGACGCCATTGAAAGTGGTCGGGGTACATGTCGTAGACGGTCTTGACCATCGCAACACCGACGATCACCGGCCGAAAGATATCGCGGTTAAACACGTGCATCTGCAACCCACCGCACGTTTCACCGGCAAATTCGCAGAAGGTCGGGCGGAAATATGCCTCGCGGAAGGCAACTCCGGGAAACTCGTAGGCGTCGAGCGCCGCAACCCATTTTCGCGGATCGATAAAGGGAGCGCCGTTTAGCTCAAAAGGCTTGGTCGTACCTCGACCTTCGCTAAGTTCGGTCCCTTCAAGGTGAACTGTTGCCGGGAAGACGACGCAAGTATCAACGGTCGGAATGTTGGGCGAGGGCAGCACGAAAGGCAGGCCGGTTTCCTCGAACCACATATTGCGGTTCCAGCCCTGCATCTCGATCACCTCGAGCTCGCAGCCGATGCCGAAATGCTCATTGAACATCTTGGCGAGCTCGCCGATCGTCATTCCGTGCCGCGTCGGTAATTCAAATTGGCTGACAAACGATTTGAACTCCTGCTCGGTGATATTGCCCTCGATCTCGCGACCGTTTATCGGGTTTGGCCGGTCACAAACGACGACCCGTTTCCCGTATTTCTTCGCCGCCCGCATACAGTTCGCCATCGTATAAACAAACGTATAGATGCGGCAGCCGACGTCCTGCAGATCGACGACTATAGTATCAACATCTGATAGCATCTCCTCGGTCGGTTCGCGCGTTTCGCTGTAAAGCGAGTAGACCATTATGCCGGTTCGCTCGTCCTCGGAATGCGGCGTTTCGATCATGTTGTACTGCACGTCGCCGCGAATGCCGTGCTGCGGGCCAAAGAGAGTGGTCAGCTCTATTGCCGGATGGTTATGAAACACATCTGCCGCGTGGCTTAGGTCAGGAAGCACCGATGCCTGGTTGCAAACGAGTCCGATCCTCTGTCCCTCAAGCGAACCGATCTTTTCCGTTAACAATCTTTCAATACCGATACGTGTGCGTGTTGTCATTGATCTTGTCGAAACTCCGCAATCAAAAAGCCCAAGCTCTAAAAGCCCGGGCCTTTGGTTAAATTAAACGGACGCCGGTTTATTTGCCGTCAGCGATCAATGCATCAGGAGCATTTTTGCCGACCGAGGCAACGCCATTCTCCATCGAACGCTTCGTTTTGTACATCTCGCTCTTACCGATCGGCTCGCCGTTAGCGGCTTTCAAAACAAAATATGATGAACCGTCCTTCGCAGCCTTGCGTTCAAACCGTCCTTCGTTGGCCGCATTTTTGCGAACCGACGCGATGCCGCCCTCAGCTCCTTTACGTGAATCGTAAGCTTCGCTTGTAAGAATGATCTGGCCGTTCGTTGCTTTTAAGTTGAAACGAAATTTGCCGGTCTTGCCCGCCTTTATCTCAAATTTTCCTGGCATTCGGTTGCTCCTTGTTGGTTGCGAAATACAGACTTTTCGCGTCTGCCGCAAAGAATATCACACGGCATTCTTTTAGAAAACTTTTGAGGCCTATTCGAGCGTGTCGCTTGCCGAAACTTCATGCGGGCGCAGCTTATTTCGCTCGATTATTCTCGCGCATCCGTTCCAACGAAGTATCGCGTCTTCGTTTCCGTCGGGCTGCATCGACTCGGCTTTTTCGAAGCACTCCATCGCCTGAGTAAATAATTCATACGCCTGCAAACCGCCTTTCGCCAGCGTAGCCTTCGCCCGCCGTTCGTAAACAATTCCCGAAGAGTAAGCCTTTTCGTACGGATCACCTATCTTCGCAACGTAATCGTTTATGTGCGTATCGCCGACGGCATAATCCTTACCAAAGCGATCGCTCATCGCCAGCACGATGTTCTTCAGCGCTTCTTGATTTGCAGGCTCAACGGCGAGGATATCGAGGTAAATACTCTCCGCCGCACCGGGCTCATTTAGCAAACGATAGCGGTTCGCTTTTTCAAGTGCCGAGGGCACCGCGTCGTGCGATAAAGACTTTAGTTCAAACATAAACGCTCAAGCTCCATACAACATCAAATCTTACTTCTTGCGGAATAGCTTCACCAATTTTCTTAACGGATCGTAATGCTCTCCGACAACGCGTTCCTTGAGGGGAATTATAGCGTTGTCCGTGATCGTGATATGCTCCGGGCAAACTTTCGTGCAGCACTTGGTGATGTTGCAATAGCCGATGCCATGCATATCTTTGAGGTCGCCGGTACGGTCTTCGGTGTCGAGCGGATGCATTTCAAGGGCGGCTGAATAGACCAGAAAACGAGGACCGATAAATTCCTCATGCTTGTTGTGGTCGCGCAGCACGTGGCAAACGTCCTGGCACAGATAACATTCGATGCACTTGCGAAACTCCTGCACACGGTCGATGTCTTCTTGCTGCATCCGCCATGTGCCGTCGTCGGCATCCGGAGCACGCGGTTTGAATTTCTTGATACGTTTTTTGACCTCGTAGTTCCAAGAAATGTCCGCGATCAGGTCCTTCACCGGAGCAAATGCACGCATCGGTTCGATCGTTACTGTCTCGGTCAGATCGATCGTGTCTAGCCGCGTCATGCACATCAGCTTCGGCATTCCGTTGATCTCCGCCGAGCACGAACCGCATTTTCCGGCCTTGCAGTTCCAACGACACGCAAGATCTGGCGCGGTTTCCGCCTGTATTTGATGCACGGCATCAAGCACGACCATGCCCTCAGACACGTCCGTCCGATAATCAACCATCTCGCCGCCCTCGCGGCCACCGCGTCGTATGCTAAACGTTGCTTGCGTCATTAACCCATTTCCTCGATCACTTGTTTCAATTCGGCCGGCATTTCGGGGATTGGCACATGCGATATCTGCATTTGGCCATCAACTTTTTTTACGGCGACGTTGAACTTGGCGAACGCCGGATCTTTGTCCGGATAATCGTCGCGAAATTGTCCGCCGCGGCTTTCTTTGCGTTCAATGGCTGAGAGCGTTATCGCTTCCGAAACGGTCAGCAGATTTCTGAGATCCAAAGCCGTGTGCCAGCCGGGGTTGAAATCGATATTGCCGGGTGACCAAGACTTTGATGCTCGATCCTTTAATTTCTCAAGCCCGGCGAGAGCTTCCTGCATTTCGTCTTCAAGCCGAACGATGCCGACGAGCTTTTGCATCATGTCTTGAAGGTCATTCTGGATGCCGAATGGATTCTCGCCGCCTTCGCGTTCAAACGGCTCGAGAGCGCGTTTTGCTTCTGATTCGATCAGGGCATTGTCGATCGAGCCGTGGCCGTTCTCTTTTGAAAATTGCGCGGCGTATTCACCGGCGCGTTTACCGAATACGATTAGATCAGATAGCGAATTTCCACCCAGCCTATTCGCTCCGTTTATTCCGGACGCGCATTCGCCCGCAGCAAACAAACCTGGCAATGTCGAGGCCTGAGTGTCCGCGTCAACACGAATACCGCCCATGATGTAATGCGTGGTTGGGCCAACTTCCATCGGTGTCGTCGTGATGTCCAGATTCGCCAGTTGAATGAACTGGTGATACATCGACGGAAGCTTTTTCTTGATGTGCTCCGGTGCGTCTTTGATCTTTTCCTTGATCCAGGCGATGTTGAGATAAACTCCGCCATGCGGTGAACCGCGTCCGGCCTTGACCTCGCGCATAATGCAGCGGGCGACGTGGTCGCGGGTCAGGAGTTCCGGCGGACGGCGGGCATTTTTGTCGCCGGTGACATATCGCCAGCCTTCCTCTTCGGTGTCGGATGTGTGGTCTTTGTAATTGTCCGGGATGTCGTCGAACATGAAACGCTTGCCTTCGCTGTTCCGTAAAATACCGCCTTCGCCTCGAACGCCTTCCGTTACGAGAATGCCACGAACGCTCGGCGGCCATACCATTCCAGTCGGATGGAATTGGATAAATTCCATGTCGATCAGCTCGGCACCAGCGTGATACGCCAGAGCGTGGCCGTCGCCGGTTCCTTCCCAGGAATTCGATGTGATCTTATAAGCCCGCCCGACGCCGCCCGTCGCGAGAATTACGGCCTTTGCCCTGAACACGCGAAATCGTCCGTGCTCGCGTTCGTATGCAAAAACCCCAACGACCCGGTCGCCGTCCTTGAGCAGTGAGATCACGGTGACTTCCATGTGAACATCAATGCCCTGATGGACACCGTGATCTTGCAAGGTGCGAATAAGCTCTAATCCGGTCCGATCGCCGACGTGAGCTAGCCGTGGATAGCGATGCCCGCCGAAATTTCGCTGGTTGATGCGGCCATCCTTCGTCCGGTCGAACACCGCGCCCCAACCCTCGAGCTCGCGCACGCGATCCGGAGCCTCTTTCGCATGAAGCTCTGCCATCCGCCAGTTGTTTACATACTGGCCGCCGCGCATCGTGTCGGAAAAATGCACCTTCCAATTATC
>JBBSKW010000079.1:0-14094 GCA_038256005.1 Pyrinomonadales bacterium | reverse complement strand
CAAATTGGGCCCGAACTGCGCCTCGCTGGCGACGGGCACGACGTCCCACACCTTGTTGCCGAAGGTATCTTCCTTTTGACTGCCCTGCTCCGTCCCTTGATGGGAGTGACAGGCGAGGCAGCCGCGCTCAACGAAGAGCTGTCGGCCGAGTTTCAAGTCGGTCTTGAAATCCTTGGCGTCGACGCCGACGAGTTCTTTGAACGACTTGGAGGCGTGCACCAGCGAAGGCCTGACCTTATCGCGTTGCTTCAGCGCCGTCGTCAACTCGGCGGTGAGCGCGTCGTACTCGTCGATCGACTTCTTCTCCCGCATTGTGTTCATCACGCCCGGATGAGCATTACGCATATAACCGATCAGCTCTTCTTCAAACCGTTTGAGGTCGGCGACTTCGACATCATCGGCAAGACCGTTCGTTACGGTCCAGATGATCATCACCTGCTGCTCGACTTCCATCGGCTGGTATTGTCCCTGCTTCAGGATCTCGGTCAGACGCTTACCGCGTTCGAGTTGCGACTGCGTCGATTTGTCGAGGTCCGAACCGAACTGAGCGAAAGCCGCAAGTTCGCGGAACTGTGCAAGGTCGATACGAAGCGTGCCGGCTACGGATTTCATAGCCTTGGTTTGTGCCGCACCGCCCACTCGCGAAACCGAGTTACCCACATTAATAGCGGGCCGCACGCCCGCGTTGAACAAGTCGGATTCCAAAAAGATCTGTCCATCGGTAATCGAAATCACGTTCGTCGGAATATAAGCCGAAATGTCGCCCGCCTGTGTTTCGATGATCGGTAGCGAGGTCAATGAGCCACCGCCCCGAGCGTCTGACATCTTCGCCGCACGTTCGAGCAAGCGTGAGTGAAGATAGAAAACGTCGCCCGGATATGCTTCGCGGCCCGGAGGACGGCGAAGGAGCAATGAAATTTCGCGGTACGCTGCGGCCTGCTTCGAAAGATCGTCGTAGATCGTCAAGGCGTGGCGGCCATTGTCGCGGAAATATTCGCCCATCGCGCAACCAGAATACGGAGCCAAAAATTGCATAGCCGCCGGATCGGACGCCGAAGCGTTGACGATGATGGTGTAATCCATCGCGCCGTATTCTTCAAGCTTCTGGCGAACCTGAGCAACGGTCGACGCCTTTTGCCCGATCGCAACGTAAACGCAGATCACGTCTTTGCCCTTTTGGTTGATGATGGTGTCGATCGCAACTGCCGTCTTACCCGTCTGGCGGTCGCCGATGATAAGCTCACGCTGGCCACGGCCAACGGGAACCATCGAGTCGATCGCTTTCAATCCGGTTTGAAGCGGCTCTTTAACTGGCTGACGATCGATAATACCGGGAGCGATTCGCTCGACCGGGAAAAAGATGTCTGTAATGATCTCGCCCTTACCGTCGATGGCATTTCCGAGAGCATCCACAACACGGCCGATCATCGCGTCGCCCACGGGCACGCTCATAATGCGCTTGGTTCGCTTTGCTTCATCGCCTTCTTTGATCTTCTGAAAATCGCCAAACAGCACGCAGCCGACCTTGTCTTCTTCAAGGTTTAATGCGAGCCCGCGAACGCCATGGGGAAACTCAAGCAGTTCGCCGGCCATCACCTTTTCGAGGCCGTAAACTTCAGCGATACCGTCACCGACCTTGATGACCGAACCGACCTCATCGACCGTCATGCTCGAATCAAAGTTTTCGATCTGGGCACGAATGATCTCGTTAATTTCGTTTGCCTTAATTGATTCCATAAAAATGTGTGATCTGCGCTATCGCGATCTACTTCTGCATTAATTCTTCTTTTAAATTCTCAAGCTGGGTTCTGACCGATCCATCGTACACCGTTGATCCGACACGGGTTACCACACCGCCTATCAGATCCGGGTCAATCTCAAAATCCAAGGTGACGCTGCGACCGGTGAGCTTTTCAACGTTTGTACGAAGCTCATTCTTCTGGCCTTCGCTTAATTCGTGTGCCGACGTTACGTGAGCTTTAACCAATCCGCTCCGCTCTTCGATCACGGATTCAAATTTTTCATTGATCGCAGGAAGATCGGTAAGTCGGTTGTTCTGTAAAAGCACGCGAAGGAAATTCGCCGTCGTCTTGGTCGGCTTCGTTTTTCCGATCAGGCCTTCGAGCACACCTTCTTTTTTTAAATGTGTGATCGACGGGTTTGAAAATGCGGTGCTCAGATCAACGTTCGATGTGATCAACTCGTCCCATTTCTTGAGTTCGCTTCGAACCGCCGCGGTTTCACCACTGCTGACAACAACGTCAGCAAGAGCAGAGGCGTAGCGGCGGGCAATAGTTTCAACACTCATTTAATTCAAACCTCCGACCGCTTGAATCCCGGAGCTTATAAGCCGCAAATCGGTTTCGGCGTTTACCTGCGACCGAAGCTTTTCTTCGGCCCGACGAATGCTTTCTTCGACCGCAAACCGACGAAGCTGTAAACGTGCCACCTGTCCGATGCGGTTCGCTTCGCCTGCAGCCTGATCGCCTAGTTTCTTTGCTTCCGCTGCGGCTTGTGCGATCAAGCGGCCTTTTTCAAGCTCGATCTCCTCTCGTGCCTCACGAAGAATAGCCGTTCTTTCTGCATCTGCCCCGGCTAGTTTAGCTTCGATCTCTGTGAGTTTTGCGAGAGCGGCCTTTTTCGCCTCTTCGGCTCGAATCAATTCGGCACGGATCTCTTCTCGTTTTGCCTTAAAAGCGGCCGAAAGCGGCTTTTTCAGAACGTATACTAGGATTGCGACGAAAATGAATAGGTTAACGAACTTCCAGATCTCAAATCCGGGGTAGCTGATCCACGTTTCCCAGAATCCGCCGCCGGAACCCGCAAACATCATGACAATGTAATTATTGAAAAAAGCGAACATGCTATCCCTTCAAAATATTTGCACTGATCTTATCGGCCATTTTCTCGGCCTCAAGAGCGATCTCAACCTTTGCATTAGCAACGGCAGCGCGGACCGAATTCTTTTCCGCATCCACCAGAGCCGCGGCTTCCGCTTTTGCATTTGCTATCGTCTGCGTTCGCAGATCAACTGCCGCAAAACGTTCTTTTTCAACGATCTCATAGCTTTCGGTTCGAGCGTCGAGCATCTGTTTTTCGTAATTCTTTTGCTTTTTCGCAACGTCCTGCAAAATGTCGTCAGCTTCGCCGCCACGCCCTGCTTTTTGCTTCGAACGCTTTTCGAGGATCTGGTTGATAGGTTTAAAGAACGTGCGGTTCAGCGCCCAGATCATAATTAAGATCAGGGCGATGTGAATAAAGAGAGTACCGTCCGGAAAAAGCTGTATCCCGGCAAACGCCAGAAATGACATATATTTGTTAAAAGAAAATCTTAAAAATAACAGAGCAAAATTGCTCTAAGCTCAAAACATTAGAGACTATCACGCGCCTTTTTGAGGGTCAAGGCAACGGCTAACCTATTCGATATTAGTTCTGAAAGGGCGAGATACGCCGGTCGATCGACGGCTTCTAGCGGTCAAATTTGGGATTAGACAAATCCGTGTGCTAACGTTCGGTCGAAACGAAAGTCACAAAAAGCATGCACGACGACGACGAAGAATTAGAAGGCATGGTCAGCGAGGGCGAGGCTCGGTTTGACGAGATCAGGAACAAGATCGGTTACGGCGTCGCTCCGCTTGTTTTCCTGGCGATCTTTTTCGCCCCCTTAAATCTCGACCCCAAAGCACACAGTCTGGCCGCAATCATCGCGATGGTGATCACGCTTTGGATGTGCGAGACGTTCGCCATGCCGGTCTCGGCTCTTTTGGGAGCGGCGTTGTGCGTCGTTTTCGATGTAGCTCCCGCAAAGGCTGTATTTGCACCGTTCGCGGATCCGTTGATATTTTTATTCATCGGTTCATTCATGCTCGCTCGAGCGATCTTCATTCACGACCTCGATAAAAGATTCGCTTACGGCGTGCTGTCGATGAAGTGGATCGGTGCAAGCCCAAGCCGAATTTTGTTCGTCTTCGGAGCCGTCACCGCATTTATGTCGGCATGGATCTCGAACACCGCGACGACGGCGATGATGTTCGCGATCGGCTTGTCGATCATCACTTTTTTCTTGAAGCACGAGAAAGAAACAGGGCAGAAATTCGATCGGCGTTACGCGACCGGAATGATGCTGATCACTTCATTCTCAGCTTCTATCGGCGGGCTGGCGACACCGATAGGAACTCCGCCGAACGTGATCGGGCTCGGTTTCATTCGCTCACAGATAGGGGCCGAAATATCGTTCTTTGAATGGATGCTGATCGGTGTTCCGGTGGTCGTCATTCTGTATTTATTCTTGTATCTATACATGAACTTCCTGTCTCCGTCGGGTATCGATTCGATCAGCGGAAGCACGGAGATGATCGCCCGCGAACGGGAGAAGCTTGGGAAATGGACACGGGCGCAAAAGTCCACGCTAATCGCATTTTGTGTTGCTGTCAGCATATGGATATTTTCCGGCGTTATCGCAATTTTTGCGGGCGACGCCAGCGAGATCTACAAAGTTATCAGCTCGCGTTTTCCGGAAGCGGTCGGGGCATTGCTGGGAGCAATACTGCTGTTCATTTTGCCAGGAAACGGAAAGGGCGAAAAGGCGATCACTTGGAGCAACGCCGTAAAGATCGATTGGGGCGTTATATTGCTCTATGGCGGCGGATTCGCGCTCGGCGTGTTGTCGTTTCAAACCGGCCTAGCGGAATCGGTCGGTCGTGGTCTAACGGGACTTCTGCCGTTCAGCGGTGAATTCGGCCTGCTGGTCGCGTCGGTAATTGTCGCAATTATCATTTCAGAGACGACCTCCAACACGGCTTCGGCAAACATGGTCGTGCCCGTCGTTATTGCGATCGCTCAGACCCAAGGGGTCGATCCATTGGTGCCGGCGATCGGCGCTACTTTTGCCGCGAGTCTTGGGTTCATGCTTCCGGTCTCAACTCCGTGTAACGCAATAGTTTACGGCTCAGGCTACGTGCCGCTGATGAAAATGGTCCGCTACGGTATAATTCTCGACATCATCGGGGCGATCGTTGTGATCGGAACGGTGTGGTTGTTGGTCGGTGTTTGGCGATAGGTGGGCGCGACGGATTGATCATGCATCGCACCAACAGGGTAGAATAAAGTGTTAAGCATGGAAGAAATTTGGAACAGTCTGTCGTGGGCGATCGGTATTGACCAGGCATTCGCAGGTCTCTCGCTTTGGCAGATCGTCGCACGGACCGTAATTGTCTATATAACCGCCCTTGTACTGATCCGAATCGGTAAAAGAAGGTTTATGGGCGATTATTCCGCGATCGACATCCTCCTCGGTTTCGTGCTGGGGTCAGTTCTTGCACGCGGCGTGACGGGAGCAATAAGCATTGCAAACATGCTCCTTATCGTGGGATTGTTGCTGGGTCTGAACTGGATGTTTGCCACTCTATCGTTTTATTGGCCCGGCTTTGAGCGTGCCGTGGAGGCCGGTCCGAGAAAACTGATAGAGAACGGAAAAATAATAGATGGAGCTCTTCGCAAGAGTAAGATCACCGATGACGAATTGGACCAGGCCCTTCGCGAACAAGGACAAGTTGATGATATCTCGGAGGTGAAGACAGCTTATCTGGAGCGCGACGGAAAGATCACCGTGATCCCGATGGAACGCGACTGATCTGCAAAAGGCAGAACCTTGCCAACGGAATAAATGGATTCAGAAAAGGCTTACAAGAACGAGCGGGCTCCTCGAAATAGAACCATCGACATTGCTGCGAACGAGACGGCAGATCTTCGCGCCCGGATCATTGACGGAAGTAGGGTCGAAACACGCGTTTCCTTCGTCGAAAGCGTTATTCACGCCGATACTTTCGACGTTTTGCCAAAACTTCAGGCTTCAAGCTTTGATCTCCTGTTTGCCGATCCGCCGTACAACTTGACCAAGCGTTTTGGAACCGAAGAATTCAGCTCGGTTTCAGCAGAGAAATACGAGGCGTGGTTGGAATCCTGGCTTGGTCTGTGTTTGCCGCTATTGAAACAGACAGCGAGTGTTTACATCTGCGGTGACTGGCGATCGGCATCGGCAATACAGCGCGTCGGGTCTAAATATTTCAACCTGCAAAATCGCATCACTTGGGAACGGGAGAAGGGCCGCGGTGCGAAACGCAATTGGAAGAACGCGGCTGAGGATATTTGGTTTTTTACGATGTCGGGCGAGTTTACTTTTAACCTGGACGCCGTGAAGCAACGCCGGCGCGTAATTGCTCCGTACAAGCAGAACGGGCAGCCCAAAGATTGGAACGAATCCGAGGACGGAAATTTCCGAGACACGCATCCGTCAAACATTTGGACCGACATAACCGTGCCCTTTTGGTCCATGCCTGAGAACACTCACCACCCGACGCAAAAGCCGGAAAAGTTGCTTGCTAAGATAATCCTGGCCAGCACAAATTCTGGCGACCTAATCCTTGATCCATTTGCCGGAAGCGGCACGACCGCCGTCGTCGCCAAAAAACTGGGACGCAGATTCGTGATGATCGAATCAGACGAGCACTATTGTCTGCTCGCGGCAAAGCGGCTTGAAATGGCGGATACGAAATGCTCCATTCAAGGCATGTCTGACGGCGTGTTTTGGGAACGCAATTCTAATCCGGAGCGGCATTCTGCATCATAAGAAGGATGAAATCTGTAATACAAGCTTTCTCGATAATTTTCGGAATGTGTCTAATGTTCGGATCGATACTGGCGCAACCGTCAGAAAAAGGTCCGAAGCCGGGAACGGACGCGGTTTATGGAAGAGCATTTAACATCCCGTCGGTCCGTACGTACTTAACGTATGGAGAAACCGGTTTGCCCTTTTCCGAACGAGATGTCGGCTTTAAGTATTGCTGGGGTTGGGAAGTATTGAAGCGGACGGCTGAAACAGATCGGATGACAAATCTGATGTGTACAGAACGCAAAGGCAGGACAGATAAGGCCGGTATCGCGGTGCTTCCAACTTGGCTCTTCACCCCTTGGCGAGCGGCGACCCCTGCGGGGGCAGAGTTTTCGGCGCCGAGTTTCCGTTTCGCGGGAATCACCGTTAACGATGAAACCCATAACACCTATTTGTCGGTGTTTGACGCTGATGTCGATCTGCTCGACAGAAACGGCGAGGTACATCGCAAAGTGCATCCCTACCGCCGGTCGACCAAACCTAAGGAATAGCTCGCAATGTTCGTTCTGTGGTAAAAATAGGTAATGAAGATCGCAACCTGGAATGTAAATTCGATCAATATCCGAATGGAGATGCTGACGAAATGGCTGGCGGATTCTGAGATCGATGTTGCCTGTTTTCAGGAGACGAAGACCGTCGATGAGGGCTTTCCGCTCGATGCCTTGAAAGAAGCCGGTTACGAGGCTACGATTCTGGGACAGAAGTCATACAACGGCGTTGCGATCATTTCGAAATTTCCGATCGAAGACGTTCAAAAGAATTTCCCCGATGACGATGACGAATCGCCAAAACGTTTGATCGCCGCGACGATCAAAGGCGTCCGGATCGTCAACACGTACATACCGAACGGTACCGAACTCGGCACAGACAAATTTACATTTAAACTTGATTGGCTTCAGCGGCTGAGGCGGTATTTTGACGACACTTGCGATGCGAACAAAGACGTTTTGCTCTGTGGTGATTTTAACGTTGCAATGGACGAAGTAGATGTTTGGAGCGTGCCGCAATGGGAAGGCAAGCTGCATTTCACGAACACCGAGCGAGCGGCGATGTATAACGTAAAGCAATGGGGTTTCACCGATCTGTTCCGAAAACTCAATGGCGAAGTTCAGGAATTTTCGTGGTGGAATTACCGTGAAGGCGCTTGGCAGCGAAACCGCGGCCTTCGAATCGACTATATTTGGACGTCTGGGTCGCTCACCGAAAAGGCCACCGCATGTCACATAGACAACGCGCCACGTGCTCTCGAACGACCGAGCGACCACGCACCCGTGATCGCCGAGTTCAATGTTTGAAAAGTGAAAGTTGCTACATGGAATATTAACGGAATTGGATCCCGGATCGAGCAGGTAATCGACTGGTGTTCGGCTGCGGAGCCCGACGTGTTTTGCCTTCAGGAAACAAAATGCGTTGACAGCAAGTTCCCTCGCCGAAAGTTCGAATCGATCGGATATGATCATATCGCGTTCGCCGGCGAAAAGACATACAACGGCGTTGCTATAGTTTCTCGCTTACCGCTCGAAAATATCCGGATGAAGTTTCCGGGTGATACTGATGACGCGCCGAAACGGGTCATAATGCTCGATGTCGACGGCGTGCATATTGTGAACGCTTACGCACCTCACGGAACCAAGCTTGGATCAGTTAAATACACGTTCAAACTAGATTGGCTCGCGAGGCTACGGAAATATTTCGATGACAATTTCACGCCTGATGATGATGTGATCTTGTGCGGCGATCTAAATGTGGCTCCGCACGAAATGGACGTGTGGAAGCCAATGGCATGGAAAGACAAGCTTCATTTTACGAAGGAAGAACGCGACGCACTTATGAACGTGAAGCGTTGGGGTTTTATTGATGTCTTTAGGCAGCTCAACAACGACGTCAAAGAATTTAGCTGGTGGAGCAACTTTAATCACGATTTTGAAAAGGACCGGGGACTGAGGATCGATTTCATCTGGACGTCACCGGATCTTGCCGAATCTTGCACTGATTGTTGGATCGACACGGCTCCGCGAGCCCGCGAAAAACCAAGCGACCACGCTCCGGTCGTTGCCGATTTTTCCTTATAACCAGGCCGTGTATCGGAAAATTCTTGTCATGATCAACGTTGGCGAACTATAATTCCGAATTGACCGCAGTTTAGGAGGTATCGTAATGGCAAAAAAGGCAAAGAAACTTCCACCTGAAATGCCCGCGAAAGAACTGATTTGGCCGCCGCCGGGCGGAACCCCGTTTCAAGCAACGCCGTATGACAATTGGTGGACCATCGCGGATGCCACGGGCCGCACGAATGTTTGGGACGTGATCCTTTTTAATTTTGATACGTTCAACGCTCTCGAGATCAACTACTATATGCGAACGAAGCTTAAATGCTTCGCAACAAAGAAGGGTAACTGGAAATTCGGCCAGGAAGACGGGTCCGATTCGATAGTTTATTTACCGCCGACCGGTTGGAAGTGGCTGGGCATCGGACAGCCACAACCGCCCGCACGGCCCGCGATGGAAGGTTGGGATCATTGGGTTGCCGCCCATGCGTTTGCAGTTTTGAAAGGAGCGACCGCCTCGCACATTACCATCAGGCAAGGATCATACATTATAATCGGCTCTGATTTTGCCCGGATCGCCGACCGTATTTCGAACGGTACAATTTCTGTTTACGGCACCCCTGCGAACAGCGGAACAGCGATATACAACAAAGAAGAGCAAGCCTTTTATCTTCGACGGAGCCTTGATATTTTTGACTCTGGGAAGATAATCCACGAAGCCGTACACGCCATCTTTGACCTTGAGAAACGCCACAATATCCTCACAAAAGAAGACGAGGCTATGGCCTACCTGGCCGAAACTATCTGGGTCCAGGAAGTAATGCAAACAGACCGTCGGCAATTATACCTGGCTGCGGATAACGAGATCATGACCAAAGCTTTCGAGCTGTGGTATTTTAAGTACCGCGAGGCCTGGGACATCAGCTACGATGACTTCGCTCCGCTTAGGAATGCGATCGCCACAAGTGGCCATTACGGAACCTCCGCAAATGAAGTCGCCGAGTACGACGGTATGTACGAGTTTGGAAGCGTTTGAATTAGATAGAAATGGACGGGTCGCTGTTTAGTAAACATATTACGCTCGCCGAGATCGAGGCCGGAATCGACCACGTTCTTGCTTCGCCACGGGACAATGGCTCAATTGAGTTGATCGTTCGGCCCAAAAATAAATGGGCGAGAGGTCATTGACAAGGCTGAACTAGATATTGAAAAGGGTTTGATAGGTGACAATTGGATAACGCGCGGTAGTTCGCGTACCGACAATGGTCTGGGCCACCCCGATATGCAGTTGAATCTGATGAACGCGCGAATGGCGGAATTGATTGCCGGCAGCCGCAAGCGGATGAAACTCGCCGGTGACCAGCTTTTTGTTGATCTCGATTTGTCGAAAAAGAATTTGCCTCCGGGAACGCGAATCGCGATCGGAACTGCCGTTATTGAAGTGACTGCAATTCCGCATCTGGGGTGCAAAAAGTTTGTCGAGCGTTTCGGGTTAGACGCGTTGAACTTTGTAAATTCCGAGACGGGAAAACAGAATAATCTTCGCGGAATTAACGCGAAAGTCGTAGTCTCGAATCTGATCGCCACTGCCAATCAGATTCGAGTTCACCGGTAACCATCGGGAATTGGCCGCCTTCCAATTTGTTTAGCTTTACAAATCTTGACATTACGGCAATTGATATACGCCGCAGAACGGTGCTATAAATAGCGATCATACGGTAGATTACTGTTGATTTCCGTTGTCGGTCCGGGCGATGTCTAACATTCAATTCGGGCGACTTCGAGCATCCTTTTACAATTAAAAATAGGAGTTTCCAAATGAGAAAGACCATTATCGGTTTTCTTTTGATCTCGATCTTTGCGATCGGCGGAACGATTTCCGTCGTGGCGCAAGACCCGCCGCCCGAGACGCCGCCTGCCGCCGGTCCGGCTGCTCGTCCGACGCCGCCTGGAGCATCACAGGATCCACAGCCTTACGAAAAGGTGATCACAAAAGACGCCAAGACCTCACAGGGCATCTTTGCCGTCCATAAGGTTAAGGACAAATATTATTACGAAATACCCAAATCAGAATTCGACAAGCAGTTTCTTTGGGTGACGCAGATCGCTCGAACAACGGCCGGCGTAGGCTACGGCGGACAGTCCCTCGGTCGTCGGGTAGTTCGTTGGGAGCGAAACGAGAACAAGATAAGCCTCAGAAATGTGAACTTCGGCATCGTGGCCGACCCAACAACTGCGATCGCCGAGGCTGTTCGCAACTCGAATAACGACACGATACTTATGTCGTTTCCGGTCGCGGCTTGGGGACCCAACGAGGCAGCGGTTATCGATGTCACAAGACTCTTTACCTCGGACCTATTTGAATTGAGTGCCCGCCAACGGTTGCAGGCGACGACGATGGATGCGACTCGTTCTTACATCGAACGCATTTTAACTTTCCCGACGAATATCGAAGCTCAGGCAACTCACACATACACTCGCAACCCGACCCCGGCGGGCTTACCGGGCGGTGGTGGTTTTGGCGGAGCAGGAATGAGCCCGGGCAGTGCCTCGGTCGTTCTTCATCACAGTATGGTCAAGCTACCGGAGAATCCGATGATGCCGCGTCTGTTCGACGAACGCGTCGGTTATTTTTCGGTCGCAACTATGGATTATAGCCGCCCCGAGCAACGCGCTCAGGAGCGTCGCTTTATAACTCGTTGGCGCCTAGAGAAAAAAGATCCGAACGCCGCGATGTCCGAACCGGTCAAGCCGATCGTCTATTACATCGATCGCGCGACGCCGCCGTGGCTCGTGCCGTTCACAAAACGCGGTGTCGAGAAATGGCAAAAAGCTTTCGAAGCTGCCGGGTTCAAGAACGCTATCATCGCCAAGATGCAGCCATCTGAAAAAGAAGATCCGAACTTTCATCCGGAGGATGCTCGGTACTCGGTAATCCGCTGGCTGCCTTCGACGATCGAGAATGCCTCCGGCCCGCACATCAACGACCCGCGAACTGGCGAGATCCTGGAATCGGACATTCAGATGTATCACAACATCATGAACCTTCAGCGATCTTGGTATTTCACGCAGGTCGCTCCGCTTGATCCCAGAGTTCACAAACTGCCGATGCCGCAAGACCTTATGGGTGAATTGGTCGAATACGTTGTTGCCCACGAAGTCGGCCACACGCTCGGCTTTCAGCACAATATGAAGGCAAGCTCAACGTATCCGCAGGAAAAAGTGCGCGACCGCGAATGGGTCAAGAAGATGGGCCACACGCCTACTTTGATGGACTATTCCCGCTTCAATTACGTCGCACAACCGGAAGACAAGATCGACGTTGCGGACCTGATCCCTGGCATCGGTCCATATGACGAATGGGCAACCATGTGGGGTTACAAACCGATCCCTACAGCTCAGAGTTCAGACGCCGAACGAAGCACTTTGAACGAATGGGCGTTGGAACAGGACAAAACGCCGTGGCTCCGGTTCTCAACTGCAGGCTCAGCGGGCAGCGATTTCGGGGAATTGACGGAAGCCGTCGGTGATGCCGATGCTGTAAAATCCACTCGGCTCGGTATCGAAAACCTAAAACGTGTTTCCAAACTGCTGGTACCCGCAACGACAGCACAAAAGGGCTCAAACTATAACGACCTAAACGAACTCTACGGACGAATGCTGGGGCAGTGGACGCTTGAGCTGAATCATGTGGCCGCAATCATTGGCTCTTACGAATCACAACAAAAGCACATCGGGCAACCCGGTACGCGTTTCAACACAACCCCGCGTGCTCGGCAGGCCGAGGCCGTGCAGTTCCTTAGCGCCAACGCATTCGTTTCACCGACCTGGCAGATCGACAAAGAGATCCTTCGTCGCATCGAGCCTATCGGAGCATTGAATCGCGTTCGAAATGCGCAGAACAGTGTGCTGAACAACCTGCTTTCAAGTGCTCGGTTTGCACGGCTCGTCGAGCAACAAGCGATCGACGGACCGACCTCTTATGGCCCGGGCGATCTGATGGGTGATGTTCGAAATGGGGTTTGGACCGAACTCAATGCACCGGCACCCGTTGTAGATGCCTATCGAAGAAATTTGCAACGTGCATTTCTTGATATCGCAAATACCAAATTGAATGCCAGCACTGCGGCGGTGCCGCCGGGGCTTCCACCGGGCTTTGCTGCGATGTTCGTGACGAGTGGTGATGAGCGAGGATTCTATCGGGCCGAGCTGAACGACATCCGTTCAATGGCTGTCGCAGCGATACCGAAGACATCTGACCGTACGACTCGTATTCACCTTGAATCTGTTCGCGATCAGATCGATAAGATCCTAGATCCAAAGGAAACGGGACGAACAGGAGCCACAGCGGCGAATGCCTTTGTTGAGGAAATGCTTAAGCATTATCACAATCCAACGTCCTGTTGGCACGATTATTCGATCGAGCCTTAAGCTTGGTCACAACTTGAGCTGAAAGGGGCTGAGCGATCAGCCCTTTTTTTTTCGGCCGCCTTTTTGTTAGAACTCATTGACGAAAAATTCTCGTTTCTATAAGGTAGAGGGCTAATTCATCAACGACCCATTTTGGGAGGAAACATTATGAGCAATGCAACGGCACAAAGCACTGATCACGAGGCGATCGAACGCGTGATACAAACCTACGTCAGCGGCGGGATATCGGGAAAGGGCGATGACATGCGTCCCGCGTTTCACGAAGGTGCGACCATCTACGGCTACATCGGCCCCGACCTTTTCGGCGGCCCGATCGAGGGTCTATTCGAATGGAACGACGGCAACGGCGCCGCCGCCGACATGAAGCCCGACATCACCAACATCGACATCGAAGGCACCATCGCGACCGTCCGCCTCGAACTCGACAACTGGACCGGCCATCGGTTCACCGATATGTTTACGCTCCTCAAAACCGACGGCGAATGGAAGATCATCAGCAAAGTCTTTTACCTTCACCCCGAGGGTTGATCACAGGAGGCGAATTGAAACGAGAAATCTATTTTTGTCTGCAAGCGATCGTCGTTACGGCTGTGCTCTCATCCGCGATTCTCGCTCAGGAAAAGCCGTGCCCGACTGCGTCGAAGTTTGGCCCGAACGATCAGATCGGAAACCTCAACTACATCACGCCTGCGAAAACGCTTGCGGCATCGAAGCTGGTGACGACCGGCAAAGCCTACCGGCTCGGGATCGAGACGAATAAGAATACGCCCGCCTATGGCACACGCACGTTCGGCATCACGGTCGCGCAGCCCGGGCAAGCAGGCGGAGCGAGCTTCGGCCCGAACAAAATCACACACACCGATGACATGATCACGGGCTGGGTTGGCATCGGGTCACAGATCGACGGGTTCGGGCATGCCGGCATTGACGACCTTTATTTCAATT
>JBBSKW010000078.1:0-14147 GCA_038256005.1 Pyrinomonadales bacterium | reverse complement strand
GTATGGTGTAAGTCCCAACACGCCCACCGGCGGCATTTATCGCCGTAAATTGGAATCCCCACGTAACTCCCTGGGGTTCGGTAAGAATTATCGATACAGGTATCTGCTGACCCGGCAAATAATTCGCTGGAATACCGATGATCTGAACATCGCCTACGCCGCTATCGACGGGAAAATCAACATGGCACGCCGTGCAGTTGTTTTCGCCCGGTGCGTTTGTATGGCCGGGTGTTGGTCCTGAAGCTGAAGCACCGGCCTTTTGAGAGTCAGAAAACGGGCCAACAAAACCCACAATGCCAACCGCTACCGCTACCACAACGGCGGCACATCTGGCGATTGGACGATCGAACGATATATGGATCATCTGAACAACTCCTTTTCCGCAAACAGCTTTCAATATTCTGACGAGTGGGAATACGAAAAAGCCGAAACTTTTGATATGACAAGGTTATGTTTTCGTATCAAACAATGTCAATAAAAATGCCGGAAACCCAATTTAGGGCATCCGGCATTTTTAAGCGATGCTGAGAACGATGCGAACTTCGCTCTCAGGCTATTTGTTTACGGATTAGCATATCGTGGAACTGGTCGATCAGCCGACAATCCGAACTGTCGGACGATAACGCCCGAAGCAGAACGGTTGATCCACCATTGAGCTGTAGAAGGACGATAGATTGCATAGTCGTCCTTACCGTCACCATCGTAATCACCCGGTACCGGAATATCCGAAGAGGATCCCCAGTTTGACGTGGTTACCTGGCTGTTCGAACTTTGACGCACGATCCATTCACCGGTAGACGGCCTAAACACGGCTTGGTCAGCCTTACCGTCACCATCATAGTCGCCGGCAACAGGGATATCTCCTGACTGACCGTGAGCGATGTTGACCGAACCGCCACCCGTAAGGGTTCCGACCCAATTTCCATTGGTGAATATGATCGCGTCGGCGAAGCCGTCACCGTTGTAATCAGCAGGCACCGGTGTGGTGCCAGGATTATTTACGATAACAAATCCGCCGTTGCTTCGGAGAATATACCAGTTGCCTTCGGACGGACGATAGATAGCTGCATCGGCCTTGCCATCATTGTCATAGTCCCCAGCAGCAGGAACGTCTCCGGGAACGCCCCAGGCAATACCAGTGATCGTGAATCCATTACTATTAAGGATCCAGTAATCGGCAGCCGATGGATTCGCATCCGGACGATATATCGCCGTATCGGTCTTGCCATCGCCATCGTAGTCAGCCGGAACCAAGATATCAGTGCCAAGACCCCAACTCACTGCAAAGAATGAGTTGTCACTTGAGCGAAGAGCATACCAGTTACCGTCTGACGGACGATGAACAGCAAGATCTGTCCTTCCGTCTCCGTCAAAGTCGCCGCGTCCATTTCCAGTTGGAGCGACCGGTCCGCATGGTCCGGTACCTGGAGTACATTGACCCGCAGGCAGCGTTCCATCGAGTTGGAGACCTGGTGTGATCACCGCCTGATTGAACGAGTGTTGCGTAAACTCCGTTCCGCTGTTTGTAGTTTGTACGCCAACTGTAGCTGAAGCACCGTTGGCATTTACAACCGTGCCACCGGTACCTGTCAGTGTGTAAATGTAAC
Organism: Pyrinomonadales bacterium; assembly: GCA_038256005.1. GTDB lineage: Bacteria > Acidobacteriota > Blastocatellia > Pyrinomonadales > Pyrinomonadaceae > OLB17. The sequence continues at coordinate 12,540 of JBBSKW010000078.1, read as the reverse complement.
GAATCGCACTCGAGCCTTCAGTCAGGACGACGGCGAAGTTAGTAGTGATGCCGTCAGCCGCTGCATTTGAGAAGTGCTGACCTCTCCATTCTATGACCAATTGACGGTTCGGTGCACTTCCGAGTGTTTGGGTGTAAATACCCCCAGTCGGAATACGCGCCGTTGTCATGATCATGTCGTCCCAATACGGGAAGAGACGTGGATTTGTGGGTGTTGCAGTGTGTGGCAACGCCGTATTTCCAAACGCTGTCGGAGCGGTGCCGTTGACCTGAATGAGTCCGTTCGTGGAAGCACTCAGTGAGGTTACAGCGGTGCCGTAAACAGATGATGTCCAGCCTGTCGGAAGCGGGATCGTAACTGCAGCATCGTCTGCCTGACTTCCTGCAACAAGGGCTCCGCCCGCGGGAATCGTTCCAGTGCTGGCTGCGAATACATACGCGTTGCCCGGGATACCTACCGGAAGCGAGAAGTTCGACACGACAGGTGTACCACCACCGCCGCCCGTGAACGTCAAGGTCAGCGTGAAGCTTGCCTGCGTGAAACATGCGACTGTGTTGTCTACCGAAACCTGGTAAGGAGTCGTGTTATTTATCGGACCTGCTCCGCCTGCAAGATTCGGGTAAGCCGAATTGCCTTGCGTAACAGTGATACCAGGAGTGTTCGATGTCAAAACGCCGGTAATGCCAGATGCTGCATTTGCCGAGTTGTTTAAGATCGGGACATTCAAGGTATTACATTCATTCGGTTCGAGTAGGTTGTTACCCGATGTGACCGAAGCCGTATTCGCCGATGCAAGGTCCGCATTGTCGAATGCTTCGGTAACGACCGTGTTATTCGCTCCTGTTCCGGCATTGCTAACGACGGAGCTAAAGCCTGCTCCGCGAACACGGAAGCCTTCTCTTACGTCAAGAACGTCAGCCGCAGCTTCCGGAGCAGCCGGCAAAGCCGAAGCTGCAGCGATAATGGCGTCGCGTTCCTGAAGGATTGTCGGGCCAATCGGTGCAAGCTTCATACCGTCTGTAACGACCTGAAGGGCACGAGTCGTACCGGCATTGAAACCGAGCCGTGTGACCATTCGATTTCTAACTTCCCAAAGCATCGAACTCCAAATCTCACCGATATTGTGAACCTGGTCGCAAGTTGCACTGCCAACAGGGCCACGTGGGAATGCGCTTAGCGAGCCGTCCATTAAAGTGGCGCAACCCGAGTTCACAAACCTGAACGTAAAGGGGTTATGTGGCCGATTATTAGGTCCACCTGTAAACGTCAGAGGAGCACGCGGGAAACGGCGGATCCCATAATAGTAGTTACCGGTGTCGGCCGGGCCCGTCAGCAAAAACGTTGCATAGCCTCCAGTCGTGTAAAGACCGTCTATTGGATCGGTCGGTTCTGCGAGCAGCGTGTACGAATACCAATCCGACCAGCCTTCGCCCATTCCCCGAGCCATGTTTGTCGAAAGACCGCTGGCATTCCCGTGAAGCCTGTTTGAGAGGCCATGAACGACCTCGTGAATCAATACTTCGCCATCAGTTGTGCCGTCATAATCAGGTGTCGGCCCGGTCCAGAGGAACATCTGCATTCTCGGTCGGGTACCATCAGCCTGGGTTGACATGTTCGCATTATTGCTACTGGCAGAATCCTGCCCCTCAGCTCTTAAGCGGTCATTCCCGGTTCCGCCGCGGCCAAAGTTGTCGGTCTGGAAGTTGAACGCTTGTTCGGTCCATCCGAGCTGATACATAATGTTGTGGAAACGGTTCATCACATAGAACATCTGGATGACCGCTCCGCGTTGTGCTTGTGTAGTAAGCGGATCGTCGCCTGGTGCCGGATTTCCCGGCGGCGGGTTCCATGTCGACGTGAAAACGCGGCAACCGGCTCCGGGACACCCTGTGTCGCCCGGTTGAGGTGCGTCTACGCCATCTGGTGCAACGCGGTCAATACCGGCTTCGACGGCGTTACCGTCTGTGAAGTTAGTATTATCCGTCATCCATCCATTCGTATTGAATGAGATCGGCCCTTCGTTACCGATCAAGGAAACGTTGGAACGCATGAGCACTGAGCCCTGTGTGCCGGTTGCAGGACTTGGCGGTCCCGGTGAGAGCGGTGCCGGCGAATCGTGCGCCTTCATGTACGCGGTTGGATTGTTGTAAACCTGATAGGTCGCCGACTGGGTCTGATCTTCGGTCGTGTTTTTACGCCAAAGCATCCGACCTTCCGTATCTACAATGATGTAATACGCATTTAGAGGCTGCCAAATCAGAACGCGCCAAGCTGGAACTGCTACGCCTGGCTCGATCGGGAAATACATTTTCTCGGCGGTCGTGGCATTGTCGTCTCGTCCGAACACGGCTCGCAGATCGTCCGATTCGGCAGGGTTGATCGCAAGATCCATCTTCGACATATCATTGTTGATATGGCGTGCGGCCGAACGAACTGCGTCGAGTGGATCTCGGAAATCTGTCGAAAGCGATTCGTAATCAAGGCCCGGTGCGAGGTTGTTGATCACGCGGATCATTTCGCCCGACTTTGTAAAGCCAGCTTTGATTTCACTACGAAACACTGGCACGCCATTGATTCGCTGTTCAAGATGAGCAAAAGACATGTAGCCGTTGGGGTTGGTATAGTCAGCCAACACCTTTAGGCTATCTGCTTCCGCATCGGAAACACCGATAAGGCTATTGTTTTCCTTTACAAAGTTTCTGAGGATCTCTGATCGTTTGGTCGTTGAACTTTCGGTCAATCGGTCGATCTTTCCTTTCCATACATCCGGAGTGATTACTTCAGGTGTTCTAATGTCCTGATTGTATTCAACTTTAACACTGGGAACACGTGTGCGAAGTTCTTCTTCACCACGGACGAATCCGTCGCGGATGTCAGCAATCGATGCGGCATCCTTGTTGATCTCGCTTCGATATTTCAAGAAGGCGTCTTCGATCTCCTGCCCTTTCTGCTCTCGAATATCGTAATTTTCTAGGCCCGGCTCATGGCTTTCAGTTCTGGTAAACAGACCTTTGCCTTCGCCGCTGACCTCCATTTGAAATTGGGTCGGTACCACCGTAACCGCAGTTACTAGCGCTAACCCTATCAGACTCAACAAAACACTTCGTTGAGTCCGTCTCTTTTGACTGTTCTGCATTTACTAGCCCTCCTAAAGCTATAAAGAACGGAAGAATGCCGCACCGTACGGCAAAGTTACACCAAACCTTAAACAAATAAGGGCGAATATAAGGATAGAAAATCAAACGCCGAGAGCCCGAGAAAGTTGAATATAAGTTGAATATCGGGCAATCGTTCTTAGCTTTACGTGACAAACAAAATAGGAGATGAACTTTGGAAAAAATATAAAAGTGTCGAGAACCTTTGTAGCAGAGAATGACCAAAACGTCAAACGCTTTTGGTTGTGCTGCGCCGGGAAAGAAAGCTAGTTAGATTTGCCCGTGCCAATGAATCAGGCGGACCTCAACATTAAACGGATCTGAGGCGACCCAGATCCGTTTTCGTTCAAAGTATTACGATTCGAATTACAATCAATCCCCATGGATTATGGAATGTAGCCGCTTGGCGTGCCCCGATCCGTTGAAACTCCAAAGTTTGTAGCCCCAAATCCCGCAGTTGAGCGATTGAGATACCAGAATCCATCTCGGTAAACTGCTTGGTCGGACTTGCCGTCGCCATCGTAATCACCTGGTAACGGGACGTCAGTCGGAAGTCCAAAAGGAACGTAGCTTATTCCGCTATCACTGGACCGATAGATGTACCAAATGCCGTCAGACGGACGAAAGACAGCAAGGTCGTCGCGACCGTCTCCATCATAATCAGCCGGAACCGGTTTATCCGAAGGAAGCCCAAACGAATCGACAGAAAACCCTCCGGTGCTTCGGGCTACCCACCATTGACCTCCGCGGTAGACCGCCATATCAGCCTTTCCATCGCCGTCATAATCGCCACGAACCGGGATGTCGCCGTTCGCACCGAACTGATCGATCGAAATGCCGCCCGTACTTTTCTGCACGAACCATACGTTTGTTGAAGGCCTGAACACGGCGATGTCGTCCCTACCATCACCGTCAAAATCCGCCGCAACCGGAATATCACCCGTTGCACCGAATTGCGAGGTGGAAATTCCGCCTGTGCTCTGAAGTATGAACCAGGTGCCAGTTGAGGGTCGGAAGACCGCCATATCGGTCTTGCCGTCGCCATCGAAATCGCCAGGCGTGATGATGTCATTCGGTAAGCCAAAATTGACAACCGAAAGCCCATCAGTCGAACGGTCTAAGTACCAATTTCCCTCGGACGGTCGGAACACTGAAATATCAGTTCGCCCGTCCCCATCGTAGTCCGCACGAGCCGTGAAATTGTCAACGATCGTGCATTGCGAGCTGCCAAAGACACGGATCGAATCAACATTCCAACCCGTTACTGCCGTGTTATCGTCCGCCCCAAACCGCCAGCGTAGCCTGACATTTTGACCTGCGGAAGCGGAAGGAAGTCTGACGATCGAAGTAACATATCCGCCTGAGTTACCATTCCAAGCATTTCGGCCAGCTAGCGGATTGTTCACGGCATTTGCACCGAGAATACCATTGTAGCCGTTCTGTACGAAGGCTCCTCCCGCGGCAATGATGTCCTGAAATGCGCCCGCTCCAGTGCTGATCTCAAGCACACCTCCGTCCCATCCGGCCTCGGTAGCGAATTTATTTCGGAAGCTAACCATGGCCGCCTGTGAAGTGATCGGCATTGACGGCGACGTGAGATCGGTTCCGCCACCAACTGTCAGTGGGTTGAGGGCGAATGCAGAATTAGGGGATGTATCCGGCCCCGCGGAATTGGTTACGAAATTAACACCGCCTGCAACGGATGCAGCGGTCCAACCGGCCGGGAAAGCAGGTGCTGTCACGCCGTCAAAGTTTTCGGAAAATGTTTCTATCGGTTCGCCCATTATGATCGGACGAACAAAGATTGTCGGCCCTAGGTTACTTGTTATGTTGAACGTCAGATTTAGGACGGACCCACAAGGTGTTGCCTGCGGAACCGTATAGGCGATCTGCTGCGCAAAAGTTTGAGCATTTGCGATAGTGCCGTAACTAGCAGATCCTCCGCCGACAAGTTGAACATTTACGCCAGTTGCCGGATTTCCCGTGTTGTTGGTCAACGGTAGCGTGATCGTGACCTGTTCGCCCGGTTCGGGAAAACCATTATTGTTTCCGCTCGTGTCCGAAACTGTGAACGTTGGTGTTTGTAAAAGATTTGGCAGGTCGAATGCTTCTGTTACGAGGGCAGTGCCACTTCCTGTGCCAGGAGTCTGGATCGAAGCCGAGAATCCCATTCCGCGAATAGCAAAACCGCTCCATAAATCGGCTACGTCGGCCGCGTCTCCGCCGGCAAGTGCCGCGGCAATGATAGCGTCGCGTTCGGACAGGAATGTTGGACCCAATGGTGCCAGCTTCATTCCGTCCGTGACGTGCTGCAAAACGCGGCGATTGCCCACTTCCCAGCCTAGTCGTGCAATATACTTCGCTCGAACTTCCCAAAGTGCGCTACTCCAAACTTCTCCCGCGTTATGGACCTGATCGGCCGCTCCACCGCCCGCTGGAGAAAAAGCTCCGTCTGAGATATTTATCTGCGTCCCGTCTATATCGGCGAAGGTCAATGGATTATGTGGCCGACTATTCGGACCACCGAGTGAAGACATTATAGCTTTCGGAAATCGCCTTATGCCGTAGTAGAAATTGGCTGTGTTTGTCGGTGTCATCAGTACGTAACCACCGGTTGTGTACACGCCATTCAGTGGATCGCTTGGTTCCGACAACATTGCGTGAGCGTAGAAGTCGGACCAGCCTTCGCCCATTCCGCGTGACAAGTTAAGCGAAAGGCCGCTGCCGTTTCCGTGAAGTCTGTTCGACGTTCCATGTGTAGCTTCGTGGTAAACAATGTCAATATCGGTTGTTCCGTCTCGATCCGGATCCGGTGCGGTGAAAATGTACATTTGCATCCTTCCGCGTCCACCATCGGCCGGCGTCGAGAAGTTTGCATTATTCGTTCCGCCTGAGTCCTGGCCTTCAGACGAAATACGGTCGTTTTCAACTCCGCCGCGGCCGAAATTACTTTGTTGAAAATTGCGTGCTTGTTCGGTGAATCCTAGCCTGTACATCTCGGCGTGATAAAGATTCATTGCATAGAACATCTGGATCACGGCACCGCGCTGAGCCTGAGGAGTCAGTGGCGTATCGCCAGGTGCAGGATTTCCCGGCGGCGGATTCCATGTTGATGTGAAAACGCGGCAGCCAGAACCGGGGCATGCGGTATCGCCCGGTTGAGGCGCATCGACGCCATTAACGCCGTCACGATCAATCCCGGCCTGATTTGCGTTGCCGTCGGTAAAATTCGTCCCATCTGTGATCCATCCGTTATTGTTAAACGTATACGGAGCTTCATTGCCGACGCGTGAAATGCTTGTACGTGTAAGCAGAGGTCCTTGCGTGCCCAGAAATGGACTGATCGGGCCGGGAGTTAGCGGTGCCGGAGATTCGGCAGAATTAACCATCGCATTGGAATTAGCGTAGACTTGATAAGTCGCTCCCTGACTTTGATCTTCTGTAATGTTCTTACGCCACAAGACCGTTTGCTTCGAAGAATCAACGATCACATAAAAAGCATTGGTCGGCTGCCAAATAAGTACACGCCATGCAGGAACTGCGACGCCCGGCTCGGTCGGGAAGTACATTTTCTCAGCCGTTGTTGCCCAATCGCCTTCTCCGAAAACTGCCATTAGATCTGAACTCGCGGCCGCATTAAAGTTCGAATGTTCAGCCGTCAGCTCTTGATTAATGTTTGCGGCCGCTGTCTGAACGGCTTCAAGTGGGTCGCCGAAATCGGTCGACAATGACGAGTCGTCGATTCCCGGAGCAAGATTATTAACAACGCGGATGATCTCGCCGTTTTTCGTAAATCCGGCCTTAACTTCGCCTCGAAAGACCGGAATCCCATTAAATTCCTGAATCAGTTCGACAAATGAAAGCTCGCCTTCCGGGTTTGTGTAGTCCGAGAACACTTTCAACGAGGCGATCTCACCTTCCGAAACGCCGACAAGCTCATTATTCACTTTCAAGAAATTCTTTAATACGTCCGATCGCTTTGCACTTGTAGATTCGGTAAGAAACACCTTCCCTAGGCCAACCTCGGGCCCGATGATCTCCGGAGTGCGAATATCTGTATTGTATTCAACCTCCAGCGTCGGAACCTTCGATCGTAAATTCTCTTCTCCTCGTACGAACGAATCGCGCATGTCTGCGATTCGAGCCGAGCTGAATTCTGACGAATTGCGAAGCCCTTCGATCTTTTGATAAGCCGACTTGTCGCTCCGAATGTCGAAATTAGGCAGCTCGTGGTGGCTTTCAGTTTTCAGGATAAGGCCCGTGCCGCTTGCTGAGGCACTGGGATTGAGAAACCATGCCGGAGCAACAGCTATTGCCGTTGCGGCGCCAAGTGCGACGATGGATGGCAACACGCTATGCCGCCATGAACTAAACACAGTTCGAACCATTAAGGATCCTCCGATTGAATTTAAGACGAGTTTGAAATAACAGATCACCAACCTGACCATTAAGCGAATCTGACCGTTAAATTCGCATCGTATATTCGATTGATCTACAATCTACGATTGACAGGAAATTTCAAGGTGTTTTGTGCTATCCAGTGGCACCGGCGGGCGGGCGAACAAAGACACAAAAAGCTTTTACCATAATAGCTTTCTTTGTTCCATTTCGCCACTTTCCAAGTCAATCAATTTCTCTTTACCTTAATGAACGAGAATGAACCGGTAAATGTTTTTGGCCCGAACGGGCTGATATCTCGTTTTCACGAGAATTATGAACACCGCGAAGGCCAGATACATATGGCCGAACGGGTGGCGGAGGCGTTTGAAACAAAGCGCCATTTGATCGTAGAAGCCGGAACTGGAACCGGTAAAACGCTAGCCTATCTTGCTCCCGCAATAGCCGCCGCCGTTAAGCAGAAAAAGCGTATCGTCATCTCGACCGGGACAAAGAACCTTCAAGAACAATTGATGGAAAAGGATATTCCTTTTCTTAAAAAGATACTGCCGACGAAATTTACTGCGGAGTATATGAAGGGCAGGAACAACTATGCCTGTCTCTACAGGATACATAAGGCTGAAGACCAGCCTGTGCTTGACGGACTAGACCAGCTCGATCATTTTCGCGAAATTGCTCATTGGGTGAAAGAGACAAAGACAGGCGATCGCGCGGAACTTATAGACCTCCCCGAAAATCTTTCTTTCTGGAATCGAATCAATGCCAGAGGCGACATCTGCATCGGGCAGAAATGCCCGGATTTTGAACCGTGCTTTATCACGCGAATGCGAGACCGAGCAGATGGCGCTGATATTGTCGTGGTTAACCATCATTTGTTCTTTGCCGATCTAAACGTGCGCGGAAATAAGTTTGGCAGGGTCATCCCGGACTACGGAGCCGTAATATTTGATGAAGCTCACTTGATCGAGGACGTCGCGTCCGATTACTTCGGTTTTCAGGTTTCGAATTTTCAAATCGACGAACTTGCTCGTGATACAGATAACTTGCCGATCTTTGATGCGGTCGCTACACGCGATCTAACCAAAACAGCCGCAAAGATAATGGGGCTTTCCGAGCAATTCTGGATGAGATTCACACAGGCGAAATTCGAGGGCCGGTTCCCGCTTCTGCCGGATGCCTTTCAATTTCGAACTTCGGGTGGAACCCAACAACCAACGCCGTCAGGTGAAGCTCACGAAGCACTCGATAGGGCGATATCGTCGCTGGAGAAATCACTCGAATCCTATGCCGAAGCGATCCCGGAGGCCGACAGCCTTCTTCGCCGTGCACGACAGGCTCGGTTCGATCTTGAATTTGTTGTAACGCAATCGGAGCGTAATTATGTCTACTGGCTGGAGCGCCGTGGAAAGGGAATATTCCTGCGTGCTTCGCCGGTTGATGTCTCAGAACTTTTGCGCGAAAAATTGTTTGAAAAGGTCGAAACCTGCATTCTTACATCGGCCACTCTCTCAACCAGCGGCTCGTTCAATTTTGTGCGAGAGCGATTAGGACTCGATGCAGCCAATACGACCGGTTTTGAAGCTTCAACGTCTTTTGATTTCGAGAAACAATCGATTTTGTATCTACCCAAAGCCATGCCCGACCCAAGATCAAATGAGTTCACGCAGATGGCTGCGGGCGAAATAATCAAGATATTGCAGGCAACACAAGGACATGCTTTTGTTCTTTGTACTAGCAATTTTTCGATGAATGCATTGTTCGAGTTGGTTTCATACCGCATCAACTATCCATGTTTTGTTCAAGGCTCGATGTCGAAGACCGGCTTGCTCGAGAAGTTCCGTGAAACCCCTAATGCCGTCCTATTCGCAACTTCAAGTTTTTGGCAGGGCGTAGATGTCCAAGGTGACCAGCTATCGTGTGTAATCATCGACAAATTGCCGTTCGCTGTACCGAGCGACCCGATCGTCGCTGCTCGTTCACGCTTTATAGATGAAAACGGCGGCAAATCGTTTTTCGACTATAGCGTTCCGCAAGCCGTGATCACCTTGAAGCAGGGAATCGGTCGCCTTATCCGAAGTCGCACCGACCGAGGCGTGATCGCGATCCTCGATCCCAGACTACGAACAAAAGGCTACGGAAAGGATTTCCTACGAAGCCTTCCGCGAATGCGAATCACGAGCGAGCTCCTTGACGTTACTGAATTTCTCGATAGCGTACAAGAGACTGCAGCTATGTGATCTACGATCTTTCCAAAAGACGTGTCGTCAAGAGAGGTCTCGAGCTAGTTTCAGTGGTTCCCCGCCAAATTTCGCATATTTCCACGAAGAATCTATACTTAAGGAAAGCAAATGCGGTTTTTTACAAGATATTCTTTCGATAAGTGCAACCATAAACTCGCTATTTTCGTGTCGGTCTTTTGCTTGGCCTTGATCGGAGCAAACAGCGGATCCGCCCAAAATTCTTCGAATTCGAACACCGCCCCGACGCCTGGTCCGTCTATCATTCCTCTCTACTCGACCATCTCCGAATCGGATAAAGCGCTGACGAAGACGCGGGAGGTAGAGGCATTTTTGGCAGAGCAGTCATTGCCCTCTGCCATCATTGAGGGAATTCCGGCTACGAAAGCCGAGATCGCTGAGTTAAATGCGACCACATCCGCCTTGCTCACGGGGCAAGTGACTTTAGAGGCGATCACAGCGGCCGAAAGCGAATGGCGGGCAATTCGCGGCAAGCTTGACCGATGGGAATCGAGCCTTAAGGATCAGACAACGGCAATCGACAACCGTATAGCCGACCTTCGCTCTTTGCGGGAGCAATGGACAGCGTCAAGAAGCGCGATCACTGGAACGGCCGAAGCGAATACAGCACAAGACGCCGCCGATGTGATTCCGGAAGAATTGATCCGCCGAGCAGACAACACATTGGGCGCAATAGCGCAGGCTGAGAAAGCTGCCGGCGAACAGCGTGCGGAATTTTTTGCACTTGAGTCACAAATTTCTGAGCTTCAGACCGAGGTTAACTCAGTTCTTGCAGACCTCAAGAGTAATCGAGAACAGCAGCTGGTCAACATTTTCAGGCAAAGTGACAACCCACTTTGGTCAGCCGAATGGTCGGAACTTGAGGTTCGAAATCTGGCACCGGCAATCGGGATGTCGCTCGCGAATCAAGGGCAGGAACTTCGCAATTACGCCTCGCGCTCTCCATACCGCTTCGCCTGGCACGCAGTTTTGCTTGTAGGCTTAGCCACGTTCTTGTTTTGGGCCCGGCGACGGATCGTGCCGATAGTTGAAAAAGAGCCGAAATTGGCGCGGCCTGCTGCGTTCTTTAAGTTACCGATTGCGTCGGCGTTAGTCGTCTCGGTATTCTTTGTGACATTTTTATATCCGCAAGCGCCTCGCCTTTTGCTGACGATCATCGGTGCGGCGGCGATCATACCCGGCATTCTTATACTGAGGCGTATTATTGAAAGTCCCCTGACGTATTTGCTGTATGGCTTGCTCGTGCTTTATTTGCTTGATCGGGTGCGAGGCGTTTTTAGCGATCTGACGCTGCTCTCGCGTTTGATATTTTCATTCGAGATGCTTACGGCGTGTGCATTTCTGCTTTGGTTCTTTTGGTCGAAGCGTGTTGCGAATAACGTCGAAACAGGCGCCTACAGCGTTTTCCAATTGATCCGTCGTATCACACCGTTCGCCGTTAGTATTTTCGCGGCCGCGCTCTTAGCAAATCTCCTCGGTTTTGTTTCGATCTCTTATCTCGTAGGTAATGGGTTGCTGAGGGCAGCGTATCTTGCCGTATTTTTCTACACGGCGGTTCAGATCTTCGTAAGTGCGATAGCCTTTGCTCTTCGTGTCAAGCCTTTTTCCGCGGCCCGTGCAGTGCGAAACAACCGCGTGCTCGTCCGTCAGCGCGCTACTCAAATCATAAAATGGCTAGCGGTTATCCTATGGATCGTTGGCGTTTTGAATCTTTTCTCGATCCAAGATTATGTTTACTCGACGATCGGTTCGTTGATCGGATTTCAGATTAGTATCGGCGAACTGAGCGTGACTCTTGGCGGCATCTTGTTATTTGTCGTCATGGTCTGGGCCGCGGTATTAATCTCGCGATTTGTTCGGTTTGTTTTAGAAGAAGATGTTTATCCGCGCGTCGAAATTGGTAGCGGCGTGTCGTTTGCGATATCGTCCGTAGTTCATTATTTGTTGCTCATTATCGGATTTTTGATCGCAATCGCGGCGGCAGGCGTTGAGTTGTCGCGGTTTGCGGTAATTGCGGGTGCAATAGGTATCGGCTTAGGCTTCGGTCTTCAGAATATCGTCAATAACTTCGTTTCCGGCCTCATCCTGCTGTTTGAGCGCCCTGTAAAAGTTGGTGACACCGTACAGATCGGCGAGCACATGGGTTCGCTCAAATCAATCGGCCTCCGAGCAAGCATAGTTCGAAAGGTTGACGGGGCAGATGTGATCGTGCCGAATAGCCAGTTGATCTCCGAAGAAGTGATCAACTGGACGATGTCTGATGAAAAACGTCGGATCGATATTCCAGTTGGCGTTGCTTATGGCACTGATCCGGCTCGTGTTCTTGATTTGCTCAGCAAGGTGCCGTTAGGGAAAGAAACTGTTCTTACAGATCCCGGCCCGCGTGCTTTATTTATCGGAATGGGCGAAAGTTCGCTCGATTTTGAATTGCGTGTCTGGACCGCAGACCCCGAAGCTTGGGTCGGGCTCCGCAGCGAATTGGTCACCGATACTTATAATGCGCTCACCGAAGCGAATATCGAGATACCGTTCCCGCAACGCGATCTTAATCTCCGAAACATTGGCGATCGTTCGGCCGAGTCACTCGCCGAACAGTTGGTCTCGTCCGGACACGAGAAAAAGAGTTAAAATAAAGCGATGAGTTCTTTTTTTGAGGTAATGATCGAACGGAATTTCTCTTCGGCGCATCAGTTGCGGGGGTATAAGGGGAAGTGTGAGAACCTGCACGG
>JBBSKW010000077.1:0-14738 GCA_038256005.1 Pyrinomonadales bacterium | reverse complement strand
TCCTATCTTGCCGCCATCGGCATTGACTACGAACGCTGGGACAATATCGGCGAGATCGGTCCGGATGCGACGGACGATGAAATTCTCGCGTTTTATTCGAAGGAGATCGAGCAGTTGAAAGCAATGGGCGGGTACGTTACGGCCGACGTGATCAACATCGTTCCGGCGACACCGAATCTTGATGCAATGCTCGACAAATTTAATAAAGAGCATTGGCACGACGAAGATGAAATTCGGTTTATTGTCAAAGGCCATGGGCTTTTTCATATCGCACCCGAAGGCGGGGATGTTGTCTCTGTCGAGATGGAAGCGGGCGATCTGATCCGCGTTCCGCGTGGCACGCGGCACTGGTTCAATCTTTGCGGTGATCGAACTGTCCGGGCGATCCGTTTGTTTCAAGATATCTCAGGCTGGACGCCGAATTATACGAACTCCGGAGTTGATTCGGGCTTTCAACCAATGTGCTTCGGTGTGAGCTATCTTGCGCCCGGCGTGAATTAGGAATTTACCAAAGAGGTGACAGAGCCCACGGAGTCATAACTCCGATCTCTGTGTCCTCTGTGTCCTCAGTGTTCTCTGTGGTTAATTAATGGCTCAAGCAATACTTCTCGATATCGAAGGCACAACGACGCCGATCGCTTTTGTTCACAACACTCTTTTTCCGTTCGCGAAATCGCGCATTGCGGGTTACGTTCAGCAGAACCTCTCTGATCTCAAATTCGAGATCGGCCAATTGGCAGAGGAATGCGAAGCCGATACCGATTACGAGCCCGAGCTTCGTATCGAATCAGCTAATTCAGTTTCCGACTACATGAAGTTTCTTATCGACAGTGACCGCAAATCGACGCCGCTCAAATCAATTCAGGGAATGATCTGGAGAACAGGCTATGAATCCGGCGACCTAGTTTCGGTCGTATATCCTGATGTCGCGGCCGCTATGATCCGTTGGAAAGAAGCGAGTAAAACAATAGCGATATATTCCTCGGGAAGCGTTTTGGCTCAGCAAATGATCTTCAAATACTCCGACCAAGGCGATCTGACACGCTACATCGACAGATATTTCGATACGACCGCTGGCCACAAACGCGAACGTGAAAGTTACGAAAAGATCGCAAAAGAACTAGACCTTTCCACGGGAGAGATCCTTTTCGTATCTGATATTCCCGAAGAACTTGATGCGGCCGCCCAAAGCGGTTGTCAGACAGCGCTTTCTGTTCGCGATGGAAACGCGCCCATCGAAACGACCCACTCGCACTCTGCATTCCTGAACTTCGACGTTCTGGAATAATTCAACCCAACCTTGATTTACCCTTTTCAGTTTGATTCTATTTAGTTATGGAAAACGGATTTGAAACAGCTACTCTGGGTGCCGGATGCTTTTGGTGTGTTGAGGCGGTCTTTGACGATCTTGAAGGTGTTGAAGATGTCGTTTCAGGTTATTCAGGAGGGCATACAGAAAACCCAACATATAAAGAGGTCTGTTCGGAAACGACCGGTCATGCGGAAGTCACGCAGATAAAGTTCGACGCTAATGTTTTGAGCTATGCAGATCTGCTTCGTGTTTTTTTTGCCGTGCATGACCCGACAACTTTGAACCGTCAAGGCAACGATATTGGAAGCTCTTACCGCTCAGCTATCTTTTATTATTCTGACGAACAAAAGCAGACCGCTCACGAGATCATCGACGAAGTAACAAATGAGGGTATTTACGACAACCCGATCGTTACCGAAGTCACGGCATTCGAAAAATTCTGGCCGGCGGAAGATTATCATCAGGAATATTTCGCCAATAATCCCTCGCAGCCATATTGCGTCGGCGTAGTCGCGCCGAAGGTCGCAAAGTTTCGGCAGAAGTTCGTTAGCCGCCTGAAAAGAAAGAGCTAAAGTTTTCCAAACAGCATTAACGTTCCAATAACTATGAATGCGATTGCGACAATTCGCTGAAGCCATTCGGTCGGTACGTATTGGCTGAGCACTCCGCCGAGCAGCGCACCAAGCGCTGTAACCAGGATAAGTGCAAGGCTGGCGCCGAGAAATACAGAGATCTTCGATTCGGTGCTGGCAGTCATCGTGATAACGGCGAGCTGGGTCTTATCGCCGAGTTCAGCCAAAAAAAGCGTCAAAAAAGCGGTACCGAATATTTTCCATTCCATACCGCGAGTTTAGCGCTAAGAGCTTTAGGTTTTACAGCCGGAAACGATCAAAGGTGTCCGGCATAGAGCATGAGCAAAGTTTTTCTAACAATCGACCAATTTTTCGAACTGACGGCGAAGGACCAGTCGGTCGAGAAGCGAGTTACGACGGGCGAGCACGGCCCGCATTCGGTTGGTAGTGTGGTCGAACAGGTCTCTGTGTTCTGAGCTTGTTCGAAGCTGGAAGAGTACGTGGCCGAGAATTGCCGAAATAGCATTCGCGAGCTTTGCAGCCGTGATATGTTCGGCGACGTAAAGCCGCTCTTCCTTAAATTGAAGCTCGCCTGCGTCGGGAAGAGTGAACGAAAAGCGGTTGGCCATAATAATGCACGCGTTTCGGAAAAGAACCTCGAAATCGAGTCCCTGTTTCGTAAAAGCGGCCGTCGCGTTCTTTAACAGTTCGAGAATAAGTTGCTTGAATTCATAGCGGTCGCGGTCGATACACCCTAGGTCCAAGATGTCCTGTTCCGCAAACACTGACGAAGCGTTCGTATCGCAAAACCCGTACGCCATTCTTCGTGCGCCGGAAACGATCGCTTCGTCAACAAAGATCTTGGCCGGGATCGGCTTACGACCGATCTGTTCGATCTCGCGGTAGACATTGATACGCCCGTTGGGCTCTTTCGCCTTCAGAAGAATGCTCCTCAATGCTTTTTCGCCGTCGCGAAGTCGGCCTGTAATGTGATCGTACTCACGAGCATGAACCAGATTCTTTGAGCGAAAAACTATATCAGCCTCGTAGCTGCTAAGTTCGATATGCACACGGCCCACGAATTGAAGGCCGTAAAGGTGCTTGACCAGGCTCCCGAGATCTACAAAAGTCGTGTTTAGATTTTCGTGAATAGGATCAATGTCCATTGGAATTTCTCCGTCGCTCGAGCGTTCCTCTCAGTAATTTCCTTTGTGCTGAGACGATACTTCCAATCGACGGTCGTTTCCAGAATTTGGGTTTACAATTCCTTACAAACCCACAAAACCTTTTCTTCAAGTTCTACGTCTTAAAGCCGGCAGTTAAACTTTTCTCGAGGAGATAGACCTATGGTACAGATAGTTACCCTTTTGTTGATCTTTGTGTTTACCGCAATTTCCGGATTCGCTCAGGCAAAGACGACCGATTTTTCCGGAAAATGGACACTCGACACGGCGGCTTCAAAGCTTGACGAACGCATGCGGATAGAATCGTTGACGATGACCGTTGCTCAAACCGAAAAGGAAATTTCGATAGAAACTTCCACGAAGCGAGCCGCACCACCTGAGGGCGCAGTGGGCGGACGCGGCGGTTTTGGTGGCGGTGACGGCAAAACGACATTCAGCCTGGATGGCAAGGAAACGACGGTCGAGCAGGCCGGTCCAATGGGTACGACGCCGGTTAAACTTAAGGCGAAGATTGAGGGCGGGAAGCTTTCAACGTCTAGCGCACGGACGATGAGTACTCAAATGGGCGAGATCACGATCACAACGAATGAATCTTGGGAACTTTCATCCGACGGCAAAAAGCTTACGGTGAAGCGCGAATCCACGACACCAAGAGGAAATAATTCATCAACTCTTGTTTTTACAAAAGGTGAGTAAACAGATAAAAAGCTCCCTTTCATTTGATCGGGAGCTTTTCGCTCTATTCACCGAACTGTAGTTCTTCCACGATCTCTTTCGCGTATTTGCGGGCCAGATCTAATTCTTCAGGTTTCAACGACACGGCACCGACAACTGCATGGCCGCCGCCGCCATATCGTTCGCAGATCTCAGCGATATTATGTGTTCGCGGCCGCGGTGCCCAAGGGTTTGAGCCGACCGAAATTTTCGTGCGGAAATCGCTTTGGCTTACTGAAACAACGTACGTCGTTTCTGGATAAAAATAATAGGGAATGAATTTGTTGTAGCCCTCAATACCGGTGCCGACCAGATCGAAAGTGACGACCCCGCGTTCGTGCGTTGATCGCTCTTTGATCGTCGCAACGGTCGCCCAATGCTGTTCAAGTATGGGATCTAGCCGCCCTTTTATCTCGTGCTCCGCGATGACCTCGTCAAGTTTAAGCCGCGTAAGCATTTCAATGATCTTTTCGACAAACGCGGGATCTTTCTCGCCTTCGATCACCTGCATTAACTTCAAAGCCGACGATTTGAGTTCGACGCATTGTGCCGCGTCTTCATAAAACGCGCCGTCGATTATGTGCGCCCATTCGACCAATTCATCAAGAAACGCGTCTTCGAAGCCGAACTTTTCTTTGGCGATACGTGCGATAAACTCAGCACACGACGCACTTTTTGTATCTAGGTATTTCTTACCTGAATTGTCGGCAAGAAAATGCTGTTCGTCTTCCGGCGTCAAAAAAGCAGATTGATGATGATCGAACCACCAAGTCAACCGATCATCCGGGCAGTATTTGAAATCGACGATCGCGTTCTCTTCGCCATCGAACTGTTCGCGGTCGAATGCGTTGCCGGCACGATGCATCGTCGGCGTGTAGCCGATCGCTGCGTTAGCATCGACCGTCGAACGATAGAATTTTGTAAAAATTGCGGCGGACGATACTCCGTCAAAGCAATTTCCGTGATAAAGGATCCGAAGTCTCATAGGTTGCGATTCGCCCGTAGGCAAAACACTCTAGATTAGAGTTCGGACCCGTTTTCGTCAAGCCGAGCGTGATCGAGGTTTACTTTCTCGTTTTCAGATATTCTGCAGGGATCAGGTTATCAGGCGTTTCAGCCAGCCAAAAAATATTCATCACCCACCAGCGTTTGCCGTCATTAAGAAGCTGGAAACTATTGATACCGCGGAGGAAAGGTTCTTTATCATCCTTCTTACGAAAGGCGTGGTACGTCGAAAAGACCTGTGCAATGTTACCGAATTGATCGACGCGGCGGGCGAGCTCACGTTCGTGAAAACCGTCCTTTTCGAGTATTGGCCCGCTACCCTTAACGTAATCCTCGGGCGTCATAAATCTCGCTCCGGTCACGCCCGTCTGACGATTCTTACCCGACGGGATCAGTTTTGCATCTTTATGAAAGAGAGAACGAAAGCGGTCCCAATCACGAGCTTGGCCGGCGTCGCCAGAGATCACGTCATAAACAGCCTTCATTATCGAATCGATCGATGCGACATCGGCCGGATTCGCTTCCTTTTGCGTTGCCTGTACCGGCGTTGTCTGGGCTGAAACCGAGACGGCGAATGACAGAAAAAGTATGGCGATCAAGAGTGCGTTTTTCATGTCGGATTCTACGCGAATGGTTTGATAAGGTTTCAGCTTCAGCGGCTTTGTATTTCAACCGTTGTTTCAAGCCTGTCCTGTACGTCCCGCGGCAGATGTGAAAAAAGATCGATCCCTGCCCTTTCTTCTATCGCACGGATAGTTACTTTGTAACGCTCCCACGGTTCATCTTCGATGCCAAAAATGTTCGGCATATCTACCGCGATGATCCGCATTCGGCGGTCAAAGTCTTCGACCTTTTTTCCGCGTGGCACGATCGCGATGATTTTCCAGCAATTCGTCGGAACTGTGATCTTGTTTCGCAACACGCCGTTCCCGCCGTAAACTCCGGCGATCTGGTAAACATCATTGCCTCGCCAGACTTGCGAACGAGTGAACGACTCAAAACGTTCCCACGCTTCCTGATTAAGCGCTCCGGTCTGCGGAACGATGTTCGTCATCAAGAAAGTCTCTTCGTTCAACTTCTTGTTTGCAAAACGATCAGCACTCGGCACCATGTGACCGCGATCGAATCCGCTACCGGAATAGTCGTAATACTGGACACGTTTGAACCCGCCAGGCAGCCGCGAATCAGCCTGGAAATCGGGCCGCGGGATAGAATCGCCGAGATCGGCACGAGTCGTTTTCCACGAGACCCAGTTAACTGTTCCGCGTGAATTGTTAAATGACAGAGCTGAACCTTCGCCGACGATAAGAAAGTTGTCCTTATTTGCCGGATCGCTGACGGCGTTGGTCGGATTTCCGAATGCAAGATGGATATTCTCTGGAAGGAAAGGCGTTGACTGAACGTCTGTCGATGGATTCGTTTCCTGATCGGGAACGGCAGGCGAACGAAAACGCTCGCACGCGATCAAACCGAACGAAACGGCGAGCACAAAAAGTAATCTTAGCGGGATTTTGCTGCGGAAAAGCTCGATCATTCAAAAAGAGTTTAGCAAAGCCATTCCGGATAGTTTGGTTTGCTGATTCGATTGTTCCGCTCGATAGGATAAAATCAAGGTGATGGCCGAATTGCCGCATCTGACAGGATTTTCACGTACGGAACTCACGGAACTATTTCGCGAGCTCGGCGAACCGCTCTTTCGTGCCGATCAGGTCTTTCGCGGGCTTCATGAGCGAAGGCTGACATCATTTGACGAATTTAGCGACCTTCCCAAGGCATTGCGCGAAAAGCTTACTTCGTCTGCCAGTATCTCAACACTTTCGGTGGAATCAAGATTCACGTCTGTTGACGGAACGCGGCGATTCCTGATGAAAACGCACGAGGGTTATCCTGTAGAAGCCGTGTTCATCCCGACCGAAAACCGCGACACGATCTGTTTCTCATCGCAATCCGGCTGTCCGCTCAAATGCGATTTCTGCCTTACGGCAAGGCTGGGACTCTTGCGAAATCTTACGGCCGGAGAGATCGTCGAACAGATCATCATCGTGCTGAATGATGTTTACGGCGTCGGGGTGGAGACGCCGCACGGAACGAACCTGGTCGCAATGGGCGAAGGCGAGCCGTTCCTAAATTTTGAGAATTTGATCAAAGCCCTTGAACTAATGGCGGACGAAAATGGGCTACACATCGTTCCCGGCCGCGTTACAGTTTCGACCGCCGGTATCGTGCCGAAAATTCACGAGTTCGCAAAGCTCGAACGCAGGCCGAATCTCGCGATCTCGTTGACGGCCTCGAACGATGAGCTGAGAGACAGATTGATGCCGATAAATAAACGCTGGCCTATCGCCGAGCTAATGGCGGCAGCGAAGGTTTTTGAAAACACGTTAAAGCGCGGCGAGCGATTTACTTTTGAGTACGTGCTTCTGGGCGGCGTTAATGATTCCGAGACGCACGCACGTGAGCTTGCAAAGCTTCTCCGTTCGAACGATCTGAAGAAAGTAAAGATCAACCTAATTCCGCATAATCCGGCCGAGCCGCTTGAGTATCACCCATCGTCGCCCGAAATGGTTCGACAATTTAAGGAAACGCTCGAATCGCTCGGCGTGTCTGCTTATATCCGAACGCCTCGCGGACGCGATATTTATGCAGCCTGCGGCCAGCTTGCGGCAAAGGCTGCGTGAAGCCAAAACTTAAGTTATGGAACTGCTAATTCCCGGACTGCTCTTGGTCGCTCTAATGGTCTGGGCTTCGACAAAAATAAAGCGTGATGCAGACGCCGCATTTGGTCCCGAATCGATTGAGACGGACGATCTTGCGGTCGAGAAACCTGATGGTTTTCTCCACGTATTAAACGATGATTCCGGTCTAGCGTTTCGTGCGTATTCGAAAGAATACGGTTCGGGCGAGGCAAATGGAATAAGAAAGGCAACTATCGACATTGAGATATTTGAAGGCATTGAACCTGATGAACGCTTGACCGAGATAGAAACCGAATTAGGCGAGCTTACGAACCTTAATAGGTACTTAGACGGCGGAGAACACGCCATTTCGTTTTCCACCGAGTTCGTTGATGACGATATTGAATTCGAACGGATCTATCGGTTGAACAAGCGATCCGATCGATTTTTTGAAACTAAGATCACGCTTTTGGCGGATTATAAAGAGGAATTCACTGGTAAAATTGAAGAGTTCCTCAGCAGTTTGCGGGCAAAGTAATAACCGGTTTCGCTCATCGAATATGCTCTAAAGTCATAATTATCATGAAAATATCAAAATACTTTCTAACAATTGCGGCATTATTAGTTGTCGGGACGGGGGTCGAAGCAGGGGCACAAACGGTGACAGGCTCGATCGGCAATGGAACCGCAGCAAAAGGCGCGGCAACTCGCGGTTCGATAGTTCTCTCGATTCCCGGAAATCTGCATGTAAATTCATCGCGTCCGAGCACCGAATATCTGATCCCGACGTCGGTAAGGCTTACAGGAAAAGGCGTTCGGGTCAGCAATGTGAACTACCCGCGGGGCAAGAACCGCAAGTTCCAATTCTCTGACTCGCCCTTAAATGTGTACGAGGGCACGGTACGATTCCCGTTCACCGTAACAGTTCCTGCGAATTTCAAAGGAAACACGGTCGTTGTGACGGCAGTGGTACGTTATCAAGCGTGCACCGACGAAGTCTGCTATCCGCCGAAGAGTCGAACGATCACCCTCCACGCTCGCGTCCGGTAAGCTATTGCAATTCGAAGCTTTGCGGGACGAATTCGACAGCCTTAAGTTCCCCGTTCGTCTTACCTTTCGGCTTTGCATCGGGCGAATAAGTGATCACGGCGTTTAGTCCCGGAAACGTTGACCGGCACCCAAACCGGCCCACGCCATCCCTAACAAACGACATAAAATGCAGACCTTGCGGCTCTTGCGAAACCCGGAGTCGTAGTGTCTGCCCGTCGGCAGTGACAATTGCCACCATGTTCTTGCCCGAACACTCGACGGTTTGTACCTCACCGACACTACGCGTTTCCCCCGACTGCATCGCCCGAAGATTCGACGTTATTTGGTCCATGATCGCTTGGCTACGTTGCTTATCAAAAGATTCTTGGCGCTTTTGAACAAGTTCAGTTTGTTCGGTAGCGATCAGGCGTTCGTTTTCGGCGATATCTGTCGCTGGTCCCCCAACTACGACCGGCAGCGGCGTGTTCAATTCTGCCGCTGTCATTTTGCGGAAGTTAAGCGGTACAAAGCTAACAGCAGTTAGCACTCCGGCCGACTTTAATTTCTTGTCTTCCTGCATACGATAATTTGCAACGACCAATTCCTGGTCGATCTTCGCGTTGCACCCAACCTCTAGATTTGCGGTTCCGGTGTGCAAGATCTGCATGTTGATCGACTGGAAATCAGCACTGGTGATCAGCAACGGCCCGGATTCTGTTTCGATCTCAAAGCGGACAACGCCGCCAGTACAATCGATCTTTTTGAAGCGCCCGACGACCTGCACTTCGCCATCTTTCGGCGCTTCGACTATTCGATTCAGATTTCTGATCTCACGCTCCGTCTCAAGCCTTTCCGCTTCTTCGGGCGAGATCGTTTCGCGGGGAACTAGTGACTGCCGGCGGACGCCGATCGCTTCCATCGATTTCCGCTGCTGTTCGTTAAACTTGTTGGCCGCTTCCATTTGTGACATTGCTGATAGCAACTGATCAGCTTCGGCTTTCATTGATCTGTCAGAAGCAGTCTGGGCGATCCGTTCAGCTACCTTCCGAGCGTCAGCAAACTTTTGCTGATTCATCATTATTCTGGCCATCAGCAGCATGTAATATTCGTTCCCGGGTTTCATCTTGAGAGCTTTGATCAATAACTGGAGCGATTGATCAAGCTCGACCCCATTGACCGCATTTATCCATGCGAGCAGACGATAACTTTCGGGAAAATCCGGCTTTAGCTCGATCGATTTTTTCAGCGAAGTCTGCATTCGTTTAAGATTCGCCTCGGGGAAATTCCTGACGTAGCCGAATTCGTCCATACTCTCGCGACTTACCACTTCGGCATAACTGTAATGTGTATAATGATTTGCCGCCGGCGAAGCAATGGCCGCCTCAAGTAGCTTTCTGGCCTCAGCAAAGTTCCGCTGCCGCATCTTAACAAGTCCTAGCGAGGTCTGTGCGAACGATGAACCCGCATCTATCTCGAGCGCACGATTCAAATATTTCTCCGCCGACGTGTATTCGCGGCCGTGGTAAAGCAGGTCACCAAGGTATGCGTTTGCTTCGGCCTCGGATAACGGTTTTGTCGTTATTTCGTTATCAAACGTAAGCTTTTGGCCAAGCATTATTCCTGTACCGACATAAGTGCTTTGCTTTATGTATTTCTGGAAATCACGCTCGACGGTCGCAAAGTCAACACCGAAAGCGTCGCGAAATGCTTTCTCCTCGTCTACATTCTTATGCAGAAGCGAGAGGAACTTGTTCAAGCCATCGGCATAAGCCCGGTCGTTTGCGTGAAACAGAAAGTGCATGAATGCCCACGATTGAGCGTAAAAAATGCTACGCGAATGGCCGCCGCCGCTGAGCGAATAATTCGAAACCGAAAGAAAGTCCTTGAGCGGGATCTGCTTCACGTTTCGGATCAGCTCCAGATGTCCACTTTGAAGGTCGCCTAAGAACACCTTTTGATCGTCAACAATTCTAAATGTCTGGTAATATTCGGCGATCCCTTCGTTGAACCACGCCGGAATGTTGGAACGGCCAAGATTCGTATCCATTAGATAATGGACGTATTCATGAAAGATCGTGCCGTAGGTGTCTTCGCGAGTGCCTTCGGTCGATAGGGTAATGTAATTGCGGGCTTCGCCGGGCTGAAAATAACCGGCGATCCCATCATCGGGTTTTCCGTCCGGCCGTTTTGGTTTGAATGGACGAAACGATGATGAACTGCGGAAAACGACTACGTTTGTTTCCGTTGGGCTGTTCAGGTTCATGTTCTTGAAAATGATCCTAAACGTTTCGCGAAACTGCTCGAGCTTCGTCGCCACATCGCGAAGCTCTTTTTCGCTCGCATCGCCAATTATATTGAAGTTCTTCGATCTTACATTGCTCCAGCGGTTTTTTCCGGTGATCTGACCGAGGGCAGAGATAGACAACAACGTGCAAACCAGAAGTATGGGAACGAATCGGATTTTCATTTGTATTGGTACCTCGGTGAGATCAGGAAGAAGTTTAATCGAAGTAGTCGGAAAGGGTCAATAAAAATTCGGCACAGGTCGGCCGTCTCAGGCTCTACCGATAACGGAAAGAAGGCGGCCTGTCTTGCCGAGCTTCCGCTTTTCGACTCGGTAAGAGAAGAACAGATCGGTACGGGCGATCGTACAAAATGGAGCCGTGTAGATCGCCGCCAATGGAACACCGGAGCTTAATAGCTGGTCTTTGTTAGCAAGATGAAGGTCGATCAGAGCGTGGCCTTCACGGGTCGGCTGGAAGTATTTTCCACTTGTGGAAAAAGCCGCCGCGAAGGCGTCGATCACGTCTTGCCCGATTTCGTAGTTTGCCGCGCTCGCAGCCGGGCCGATCGCGGCGATCATGTCTGCCGGTACACTGCCGAATTCCCTTTGCATCGTTTCCATCGCCCGCACGACGATCGACTGAACCGTTCCACGCCAACCTGCATGAACCGCCGCGAATGCTTTTGTACGCTTGTCGGCAATCAAAACCGGAACACAGTCGGCAGTTTTGACTCCGACAAGAACATTTTCGAGCGCTGAAACAAGGCCATCAAACTTCGCATCGCTTTCGTCAGCGTCTCGTTCGTTCCTAACGACCTTGACGCCGTCGCCGTGAATTTGCCACGCGGTCGCGAGCGAAAAGTCTTTATCAAATCCGGACAGAAACCGGCGGCGATTCTCGTAAATATTCTCGGCCGTATCTTCATCAAAGCCGGCCAGATTAAGCGAATCGTTTGGGAAGTCAGAAACGCCCCCTATTCGGGTCGAGAATCCGTTTACGAATCCGGCGTCTTCAAGCGGCTCGCAAACAAGCACTCTGACGCCGCCGCGTTCTCGCCAATAGAAGCCCGCATCTGCTAAAGTCTCGTCTGTATCTTCAGTTAGATCAATGATCATATCGACCGGCATAGACATAGTCGAAGTTTATCGCATCGCCGAAACGATGGCGAGAACTCCTCGATTTCGCGAGCGTGTATTCACGCCCGCCGAACGCGAATATTGCGACGCAAAGGGCGCCGCCGCATCGCAAAGCTATGCCGGAAGATTTGCCGCCAAAGAGGCATTTTTAAAGGCATTAAAAACCGGTTGGCGAGGCAAGATAACCTGGCACGATATCCAGATCGAGAACGATACCGACGGTGTTCCCTCGCTCCGCGTCACCGGCGAGGCCAAACGGTTGTTGGACGAACTACACGCAGAATTCATTCATCTTTCGATAGCTCACACAGCCGAACACGCCGTCGCCAACGTCATTTTTGAGCGGAGCTAGGCCTTCAAAAATTCACGCCAGCCTTCATAGATCATCACCATTGCCAGTGTGTCCAGTTCGCAATATTTTAGAAGAGCTTTTCGAATCTCGCCGCGTTCGTAATCAGACATGTCCTCAAACTGTAGCCGGCCGTAAGCGGTCATCGCTGCACCGCCATCGCTCAGCTCGAAACTTTGGCTCAAGATCACGACATCTTCTTCGCTAACATCCTGAAACATCGGCGGCAACAGTTTGTACGGGTCGGCGACTTTTCCATTCTCAAAACGTATCCACGCCCAATCGGAAAAGTTTAGGCTCGGAATACCCGACGATGCGCCGTAGATCGGCTCAGCGTATTTCCTTTGCAAATATTCGGACGAGGTCAGGATCGCGGGAAGAACTTGTTTGATCGAATTCGAACCAAGCGTGTATGGGTCGTAATAAAAGCACTTCACCAGCTCGAACAGATCGACCATCGATCGCTCGCCTTCCCATTCTTCAGTGCTTTCTTTACCGGATTTCGTTATCGAACGGATAAATGCGAGAAGCTCGTCGCGATCGTCGATCTCACTTATGTCCTCTTTCAATTGGCGATAAATGAGATTGAGATAACTGTTTTCGTGAGCCGCGTAGCGAAAGATCGTGCCGGTATCGTTCGATAATTCAGAGCGGAGAGCACGAACAAAATCGTAGTTTGGAAATACGCCGATATCAGTGTTCAAGTACTCGCCGGAGTGGGCAATAGTTCCATCAGCTTCAACGACATGATGTGAAAATTGAAATGCAATTCCCTCATACGGCCGGCGTCCCCCGTTGAACGGTATCGCCGGCGTAGCTGTTTCAAAGTCGATGAAATGCAGCGGAAACTTCCACTTTTCCATTTCCCGCGAAAGGCTTTCGGCATCAAGATAAAAGCTTGCGTCTTTATCGCGTGCCTTTTGCACCTGCATCCATTGCCGCTCATTTCTGGAAAGTCCGGGCTTGTCGCTAAGCTTTGATCCAATGTCGTCGATCGTTAATTGGTCTAGCTTGATCTTGCCAGCTTCGATCATCTTATCCTTGCCGCGAAAATCCCAGATCTCAAGAACCGTCGGCTCGGCAAAATCAGCATCGGTCCAACCGAGCTGCTCTTTCCAACATTCCTTGAAACCGTCGAGCAAGCCACTCTCCAGATCCTCGTGTGTAGCACGGAACTCACAGGATCTACACACGCTCGAGGGAGCCATTCTAATCTTTTGATCAAGAGAATAGTTCTCCGAAAAAAACCGAATTCGATCGGAAAACGTCATCGGGTCTGGCTCTTTGACATCAGTTCCGGCAAAGATGCGATCACATTCTTCGTCAACGTTCACTTGAAAGAGCAGTCGTTGATTAATCTCCGCCTCAGTCAGCGGAGCGACAAGTTTCGCTGATTTTCTGCCGTCCGCATCGGTCGCGATCCTGATCTTTTGGTTCAACCCGTCGGTCGTACACCTGGCCGTCTTATCGGTCATCATCAAAAACGCCGAGACTTCCCTTCCCGGAAATGCTTGAAGAATTACGTACTTCTGGAACGCCACGTCGTAAAGATATGGTCTCCATTTAGCGCTGATCGCTCCCTTCGCTCCGAAGAACTCATCTTCATCTTTGTCGTAAGACTTCGACTTTACCTCTATCAGCTCGATCCGGTTACCGATCTTTCGCAGAATATCGACGCGAATAAATAGATGTTCAAATCGGATCGCGGCTTCGAATATCGTCACCCGATCTGCCGAAAGAAGTTCGTTTGTTCGCTCGACCGAATCGTCGTAGCCAAGCTCAAACACCTCAACGCCTTCGGGGAAGTACGCCTTCGCGAGTTCGCCAATCTGAAAACCACCTTCGGCCAACGCCATCAGAAACGGATCGTCGATCTTTTGATTCGCATACTCCGGCTTCTTTGCGTAAAAGAGCTTCGCCGGGCATTCAGTCGCAAGCTTGAACCTTGATTTTGTAAGATATCGTACGTCTGTCATGTCGCTAGTATAAACCGAACCTTTGCTAACATTTCGCCAGGAGGAGCGAATCCCGCAGTCTAAAGAAAAGACCACGGCTCAAACGCCGCGGCCTTGATGAATCTCAAATATTTTAAATGGAGCCGCCCATCGGAGTCGAACCGACGACCTTTCGATTACGAATGAAATACCCTAGCTATTGTGGCGCTGGAAAATCGCGTCCTAGCTCTCAATTAAGTTGATAAAAACTGCTGTCTGACTCGCGGCTTGTTTGCATCATTTGGCACCGCGTGTCACAATTGTACACGATTAGGACTCATTCTAAGTCCTAATTTAAGTCCTAATTCTTGCGAAAGAAAGTTTATGGAAATCAAGCACTCAATTTTTCGCCGTGGCAAAAAGGGGGCTGACGACGCCAAATCATATCAGAAAGCCTGGACGCTTCGATTTACATTTACTGATCAGTCCGGCCATTTAAAACGTAAAACCTATCAGTTTCCCACGCGCAATGAGGCTCTCGAT
>JBBSKW010000076.1:0-14947 GCA_038256005.1 Pyrinomonadales bacterium | reverse complement strand
TCGGGCAGCGGAGCGATCGCCGAAAGTATCAGCGCCGGCGGACCGCCAAGGAAGATAGTGACCGGCAATGATTCATTCGTCTGCTCTGCTTCAAAATAATGAAAGCCACCGCCTTTACCGATCTGCCAGTGAATTCCGGTCTTCGTCTTATCGTACCGCTGTATGCGATACATCCCGAGGTTAGGCTTTCCGGATGACGGGCTTTCCGTATACACCAGTGGAAGCGTTACGAAGTGTCCGCCGTCCTCGTGCCAAAGCTGGAGCAATGGGAGCTTTTCAAGATCGACCTCAGGCTGCCGCATCTGAAGTATTGGGGCATGTCGAACTTGTTTGCTTCCCAGCCTCAGAGCAGTCAGACCCATGTCCCGATAGCCCCAAAGTGTGCCGATCTTTGGCGGAACAAGAATATCCACCATCTCACCAGCACGACGAACAAATTCCTGCGGCTTCTTGCCAAATGCCAGCTCGATCCTTTTGATCGTCCCGAACATATTGGTGATAACCGGAAAAGTCGAGCCCTTAACATTCGTAAAAAGCAAGGCCTTTCCCTGCGCTTCGATAACACGTCGATGGATCTCAGCGATCTCAAGGTACGGATCAACCTGAGCTGATATCTCGATCAACTCGTCTTCCCTTCGAAGCAGTTCAATAAAGGAGCGGAGATCTTTGTGCATCAATGGCCGTAAACTAGAACTTTGCTCAAAACTTGATTTCGTCTCGCCCAGACATTTAGTTTTAACCTAGTTGTAATCGTAAAATCCTTTGCCGCTTTTACGTCCAAGCCAACCTGCATCAACGTATTTCTTCAGAAGCGGACACGGTCGATATTTTGGATCTCCAATCCCGTCATGTAAAACGTTCAAGATCGCGAGGCAGACATCCAGACCGATGAAGTCGGCAAGAGTTAACGGACCCATCGGATGATTCATTCCCAGCTTCATTATTTCGTCGATGGCTTCCTTGGTAGCGACGCCTTCGTGAAGAGCAAAAATAGCTTCATTGATCATCGGCATCAAGACCCGATTTGAAACAAAGCCAGGTGAATCGTTGCATTCGACCGGCACCTTTCCGAGTTTCTCCGACACCTCCTTTACCGTTGCGTACGTCTCGTCCGATGTCGCGATCCCGCGAATAACTTCGACCAATTTCATTAGCGGAACCGGATTGAAGAAATGCATTCCGATAATCTTGTCCGGCCTTTTCGTTACCGCAGCGATCTTCGTGATCGAGATCGACGACGTGTTGGACGAAAGTATCGCCTCCGGTCGGCAGATCGTATCTAGCTGTTCAAAGATTTGTTTCTTGATCTCGAATTTCTCCGTCGCTGCTTCAACAACAAGTGAACAGTCTTTCAGATCGTGGAGATCGCTCGAGGATTTTATACGTCCCAGAACACTTGCTTTCTGATCCTCGGTCATCGTTTCCTTTTTGACAAAACGATCAAGACTTTTCGAGATGTTCGCGATTCCGCGTTCAACGTATTCAGGTTTGACGTCGCACATTACCACGTCGAACCCCGCATTCGCCGCTGTCTGAGCGATTCCGTTGCCCATCGTTCCGGCACCAATAACTCCAATGGATTCAGTCATTTTTAAAAGGCCTCGTAATAAGATGATATTGAATAACTGCTAAAGAATATCGAAAACGAAAGCCAAACAAAAACGGCGACGAATTTACGCCACCGCATTATAGTTCAAATTTAGCTTCATCTATTGCCATCGATAGGGTTGCTTTTGATGCCATTGCTGTTGATCATCGAATCCTTGCGGTGCATTCTGTGGCGGAAAATTATAAACAGGCTCTAGTTGATAAACATTTCCGGCAAAGTATGTCCGGCCTTCGTTTGAAAAAGCGAACCACAGGCCGTAAATACCCATGGCACAGGGCAATAATCCACCCCAAAGTAGGTTGAGGGAATTAAGGCCGGAGGCTACTACAAGCAGTGCCTTGCCCACAGCTTTCGGCTTTCGAAGCCGAAAGCCCATATAAAGGTTCACTACCGAAACTATAAACCCCAGAATAGTAAAGATAGCGAATATTGCTGCCACTATTCCGAATATATATGCCTCACCGTCATTCCCAGCTTTCCGATCAAATAAAGCTGCGAAGGTCCCGAGGCCGGCAAAAAGCGCGTAGATACCAATTAGCAATGAAAGAAGCATCTGGAGTCCACCAATAATGAACGAAAAGATGCTCAATAGATTTGCGTGTGTGTTTAGTCTCATTACGATCTCAGATGATATAACTTTTACGTCCATGACCCTGGACCGCTATTTATCTTGTAAACGACCGGATCCGGAGGAAACGCATAATTTGGCTGAAGCTCGCGGCCTTCAAGAAACGCCTTTCCGGCATCCCACTGCGAAAACCAAATTGTATATACACCAAGACCGATACCAAATGGCATGAGTAAAATCCCGCCACACGCCCAGCTAACACAATTCAAGATTGCCGTGACTATCATCGATCGGGGTGTTGGCGGTCTCTCGCTTCGTAGCCGTTTACCGAGCCGAATATTCGCGATAACACAGACAATGCCCATGATCGCGACGAACCCAAACAGAAGTACGATAAAGCCAAACATGATCAGTCCGGCCGTATCGTTACCCTTTGCATCCAGAGCCATCGCGATCCCGAGCCCACCATAAATAAGTATCAAAAGCAAATAAATGCACACGAAAATGGATTGAATTGCCGCATAGACCCATGCAAAGATGCTCAGTAGATTTGTATGTTCGCGTGCTGTCATAAGAATTAGACCGCTCTACGTAAAAGGACGAGCCGGGCAATAAAGTTTTGCCGACTCGTCCGTTGAGAATAACACGAAAGTATTGTTACTTAATCTCTTTCTACAGCCATCGCCACCGAGTTTCCGCCACCTAGGCACAACCCGGCGACGCCGCGTTTCGCACCTCTACGTTTCATTTCATAAAGCAATGTTGTCAAAACACGACCGCCCGAATTTCCGATCGCGTGACCCAGCGCAACCGCGCCGCCGTTCACATTTACCTTTTCCGGGTCGATGCCAAGCTCTTTCATCACGCCGAGAGCCTGAACTGAAAACGCCTCGTTCAATTCAAAAAGTTCTACGTCTTCGAGCGCCCAGCCTGCCTTCGCGACCGCACGCCGAACACCTTCGATCGGAGCGAGCATTATTAGCTTTGGTTCTATTCCTGAGACGGCGTAAGATACGATCCGGCCGAGAGGTTCGATGCCGAGTTCAGCCGCTTTCTCGCTCGAAGTAACTACAAGCGCCGACGCACCGTCATTCACTCCGGGAGCGTTCCCTGCAGTAACCGTCCCGCCATCTTTCTTGAACGCCGGCTTCAACTTCCCGAGTGCGTCTATAGTTGTCTCCGCCCTAACCGGTTCGTCGTAATCCAGTACGATCGGATCGCCTTTTTTCTGCGGTATTTCGACAGGTACGATCTCATCGCTAAAGCGGCCGGCGGCCTGTGCTTCTGCGGCCTTTCGGTGCGAATTGTAAGCGTAATCGTCCTGCGTCTCGCGAGTGATCTGATGTTTTTCAGCCACAACTTCACCAGTGTTGCCCATGTGCCAGTTTTCAAACGGACACCAAAGGCCGTCATGGATCATTAGGTCCGTCGCGATTTGATTTCCCATGCGAAAACCATCGCGTGCTGTTTGCAACGCATACGGAATGTTCGACATCGATTCCATTCCGCCGGCAACTACAAAATCTGAGTCACCGAGTTGAACAGATTGACCCGCGAGAGCGACGGCCCTTAGCCCCGAGCCGCAAACCATGTTGATCGTAAGAGCCGAAACCTCCGGAGGTAAACCCGCTTTCAAAGCAGCTTGTCTTGCCGGAGCTTGTCCGATGCCTGCCTGAACGACGCAGCCCATTATAACCTCGTCAACCCTTGCCGGATCGATCCCGGCACGTTTCACCGCTTCCTTGATCGCGATCGCACCCAAGTCCGGAGCCGTAAAGCCTTTCAGAGCCCCTTGAAATTTCCCCGTCGGCGTTCGTGCCGCACTAACGATTACTGGCTTTTTCGTTTCTGACATAAATAGCATCCTTTATATGAGTATAAGCAAAAGTTAAGAATATCATATGGACGCAGACAGGCTCCACGCCAATGCATATGTTACGATTTTCGTATGGATAATGGGTTTGCACCAGGCGATTTTCTCGTGTTTCAGATCGAAGCGGGTTATGGGATCATGCGGCTTCTTGGTATCACAAAGAATGGGGTCCAGAACGTATGGCACGTTGCTGCGTACGAGGATCTGTTTCTCGACGTAGAATTTGCGGAGCACGCGATAAATTCGAGAGCGACCTTAAAGATTAAGTTAGATCACGTCGCCCTCACAGACCGGGCGTTTGAAAGCACTCAGGTTGCCAAGATCGCAAGTCGTGAACTAAATGATGCGGAAATAATTGGTTTCGAGGCTTGGAAAAAGGATGATAGACAGGAAGTTTCCGACCGATCTATCCGGTTGTTATTAGGCCTACGATAGCCCGCGACGGCGTAGTTCTTTTTTGATCAGCTCTAGTTCCCTGCTAACCTGTCCCGAAACTGCACTATTCTCATCGGCACGACGGATCAAGTACGGGATCGTATCCTTAACGGGTCCATACGGAAGATACTTCGAGACGTTATAGCCATACTTAGCGAGCGGGTACGAAAGATTATCACTCATTCCAAATAGTTGCGAAAAATAGATGTGCGGATGATCGGAAATTATTGCTGCATCGTGCATCTTTTCTGCCAAAAGTTTTGTACTGCTCTCGTTATGGGTGCCTGCAACAAACGAGACCTCATCGAGATGCTTCAAACAATAATCGATCGCCGAGTCGTAGTCCGCATCGGTTGATTCTTTATCGGGCTGTATCGGCGATTCATACCCCATTTCCGCCGCACGTTCTCTTTCTTTTTCAATGTACGCTCCGCGAACGATCTTAACCCCGAGAATGTATCCATCCTTGCTCGCACGCCTACGCGACTCGCGTAGAAACTGCAGCCGATCAACACGGTACATTTGAATCGTATTGTAAACGATCGCACGCCCGCGATTGTACTTCTCCATCATTTCCAGAGCGAGCCGATCGATCGCATCCTGTATCCACGATTCTTCCGCGTCGATGAAAACGGGCTGGCCAATTGACGCCGCGATCCGGCAGATCTCATCCACGCGTGAATGAATGTGTTCGCATTTGTACTGGCCTTTCGCGTCTAAGGCTCGCTTAGCGCTCATCTTTTCCAGGGTTCCGAGCGGCGCAATGCCTGTGACCTTAAATACTGCAAAAGGGATCCGATCGTCATTCTTCGCGCGTTCAATCGTGCGAATTATCTCTTCCTTTGTAGCATCGAATTCTGCTTCCGTAGTTTTGCCTTCGATCGAGTAATCCAAGATGGTACCGATCTTGGACCGCCCTAGTTTCTCGATCGTCTTGCTGCACTCCTCGATCGTTTCGCCGCCGCAGAACTGTTCAAAAACTGTGTTCTTGATCAACCCCTCGACAGGCAGCCCAAGCGAGAGTGCGAATTTTGCCATGCCCGTTCCGATGCTGTTCAGCGTCGGCGAGTTCATCAGTTTGAACATTCGGTACTTTTCTTTTAGTTCCGTGTCGGACTTATCGGCAAAGGCGATGGAAGTGTCCTGAAAGTTCAGGTTAAGTTCGCTCATAAAAAGCAGATGTTACCACAGAGAACACAGAGTGCACAGAGGACAACAGGGCAGATTCAGCGGGCGAATTGTCACAACCATATGTATAAATTATCATTAACTCTTTTACTCTGTGTCCTCTGTGACTCTGTGGTGATCCAAACATGAGCAAAGCCCTTCCTAAACGATCGGAGAACTACTCCGAGTGGTATAACGAAATTGTAAAACGTGCCGATCTGGCAGAGAATTCCGCCGTTCGCGGCTGTATGGTGATCAAGCCGTACGGTTTTGCGATCTGGGAAAAGATGCAGCGAGCATTGGACGACATGTTCAAAGCGACGGGACATCAAAACGCATACTTCCCTCTTTTCGTGCCGAAATCATTTCTTGAAAAAGAAGAAGAACACGCCGAAGGATTTGCCAAGGAATGTGCGGTCGTCACGCATTATCGTCTGAAAGCGAATCCTGACGGTAAAGGCTTGATCGTCGATCCGAACGCCAAACTCGAAGAAGAATTGATCATTCGCCCGACCTCCGAAGCGATCATCTGGAACACATATAGAAATTGGATACAATCGTGGCGCGATCTGCCGCTGCTGATAAATCAGTGGTGCAACGTAGTCCGTTGGGAAATGCGAACGCGTCTTTTCCTGCGAACCGCAGAATTCCTTTGGCAGGAAGGCCACACGGCGCACGCGACCGAAGAGGAAGCGATCGAAGAGACCGAACGAATGCTCGGCATCTATTCGGACTTCGCCGAGAATTGGATGGCGATGCCGGTTGTTCAAGGCGTGAAGTCGCCGAATGAAAGATTCGCCGGAGCTCTCGAAACATATTGCATCGAAGCTCTTATGCAGGACGGAAAAGCTCTGCAAGCCGGAACCTCGCATTTCCTCGGGCAGAATTTCGCCAAGTCATTCGACGTGAAGTTCGTCAACAAAGAAAATCAGCAGGACTATCCATGGGCGACATCCTGGGGCGTTTCGACGCGTTTGATGGGAGCTTTGATAATGGCTCATTCGGACGACAACGGGCTCGTACTTCCGCCAAAGCTCGCACCGATTCAGGTCGTGATCATACCGATCCACAAGACACCCGAAGATCTTGCGGCAATTTCAGAAAAGCTCGAGCCGATAATCCACGAGCTGAAAGCCGAGGGAATTTCTGTTAAGTACGACGACAGCGACAACCAGCGTTCGGGCTGGAAGTTCGCTGAATACGAACTAAAAGGCGTGCCCGTGCGGCTCGGGCTCGGGATGCGAGATCTTGAGAACGGAACGATCGAGATCGCCCGGCGCGATACGCTCGCGAAACAGTCCGTGGCGATCAGCGACGTTGTCGAAGACGTAAAGATCGTGTTGCAGCAGATGCAGGAAGCGATCTATCAAAAGGCTCTGCGTTTTCGTGAGGAGAACACTTTCAACGTCGATACTTGGGAAGAGTTTAATGCGCAGATCGAGAAAGGCGGGTTCATAATGGCCCATTGGGATGGCACGGCCGAGACCGAAGAAAAGATAAAGAACGAGACCAAGGCCACCATCCGCTGCATTCCGCTCAATTCAACGGAAGAATCCGGCAAATGCGTCTATTCCGGCAACGAATCCGCCAAACGCGTGATCTTCGCCCGAGCTTATTAGATCATCTTCGGTACATTTAGGATTTGCTAAACTAATCCCATGAAGAAAGGCGGTCTCATCGCGCTTACGGCTCGGGGGCTTTTTTGCGGGCAGGGAGATTTTTATATCGATCCGTGGAAGCCTGTGAAGCGGGCGGTGGTGACGCACGCTCACGCGGATCATGGATATCGTGGGAACGAAGTCTATCTGGTCCCAAAGGAAGGCGAGCGGATCACGCGGATAAGAATGGGCGACGAAGCGGTCGTGGAGACGCTTTCGTACCGCGAAACAACGGACATCAATGGAGTAAAAGTTTCCTTTCATCCGGCCGGGCATATTCTCGGTTCGGCCCAGGTGCGCGTGGAATACAAGGGTGAGATCTGGGTGATCTCCGGCGATTATAAACTAACGCCGGACGCCACTTGCGCCGCCTTTGAACATGTGAAGTGTCACCATTTTGTTACCGAAGCGACGTTTGGACTGCCGATATATCGTTGGCAGGATACGCAAGTTGTCTTCGACGAGATCAATCAGTGGTGGCGGCGAAATCACGAGAAGGGCAAGGCGTCGGTGATCTTCGCGTATTCGCTCGGCAAGGCCCAGCGAATTATGAACGGCATCGACCGAAGCATCGGGCCGATATTTACGCACGGCGCTGTTGAGCGTTTGACCGAGGCTTACCGTGAATCGGGCATCGATATGCCGTCGACAACTTACGTCGGGTCCGTAGAAAATAAAAAAGAGTTTGCGGGCTCGCTCGTCGTCGCTCCGCCGTCCGCTCAACGGGCTGTCGGCTGGCTGAAACGATTCGGCCCGCATTCGACCGGGTTTGCGTCGGGTTGGATGACCGTTCGCGGAGCCCGAAGACAGCGTGCGGTAGACCGCGGATTCGTTCTTTCAGATCATGCCGACTGGCCCGAACTGCTGACCGCGATCGCCGGTGCCGAAGCCGAAACTGTTTACGTAACGCATGGCTTTTCCCCCGAAGTTGTCCGCTGGCTGAACGACCACGGACAACATGCAGTTGAGCTAAAGACAAAATTTGTTGGAGACGACGCGGAGGAAGTATTAACCACAGATGCACACGTATAAACGCCGGTCGATCTTTCTCTTTTCCGTGTCGATCAGTATTTATCTGTGGCGAGTAATCAAATGAAGAATTTCACCCAGCTATACGTTGAGCTTGATCAGACGAACAAGACCAACGAAAAGGTTGACGCGATGCGTTTCTATTTTGAGAGCGCGTCGGCGGCAGATGCTGCATGGGTATTTTATTTTTTGTCGGGACGTAAGCCGAAACAGATAGTGCCCTCAGCGAAGTTGCGGGCGTGGGCGATAGAACGGGCCGGGATCCCCGAATGGCTTTTCGCCGAATCTCGCGACACCGTCGGCGACACGGCTGAGACGATCGCTCTCTTGCTACCGAGCGGTGACGGTTTGCTCGAAATTTCACTTGCGGAATTAGTTGAAAAAGAATTGTTGCCGCTTAGAAAAAGCGACGAAGAAACGCAGAAAGCGGCCGTTACCGAAGCGTGGGCTCGGATGAATTATTCGCAGCGGCTCGTTTACAACAAGCTGATTACAAGCGCGTTTCGAGTGGGCGTTTCGCAGCAATTGGTCGTTCGTGCGCTTTCGCAAATGTCAGAGCTGCCGGTCGATGTGATCACCCATAGAGCCATGGGCGAATGGGAACCAACGCCCGAATTCTTCTCTGCCCTTTTGTCGCCGTACAACGAAGCCGACGAAACGCCGATCGCCCGGCCATATCCTTTCCAGCTTGCTCATCAGATTGAAATTCCGCCCGAAGAACTTGGTGACATTTCCGATTGGCAGGCCGAATGGAAATGGGATGGCATTCGCTCGCAAATAATTAAGCGGCAAGGCGAAGTATTTATCTGGTCGCGCGGCGAAGATCTGATCACCGAACGTTTTCCGGAGATCGCTGACGCCGCGAAAGAGTTGCCCGACGGAACGGTGATCGATGGAGAAATTCTGCCGTGGCGTGATGACCGCGTGATGCCGTTCACTGAGTTGCAGAAGCGCATCGGGCGAAAGAATCTTTCGGCGAAGATCTTGGCGGAAGTTCCGGTCATCTTGCAGGCCTACGATCTACTTGAGATGGACAGCAGCGATATTCGCGAACTCAAGTTACGCGAACGCCGCGAGTTCCTGGAAGGAATCGTTAGCGAATTGTCGGAGAATATTATTCGAACCACGGAAGCTGTCGAGGCCGCTGATTGGGACGATCTTGTGCGGCGCCGCGAAGTTAGCCGCGAGAACGGCGTTGAGGGGTTTATGCTCAAACGGCGAACGTCTCCCTATCGCACCGGCCGGCATCGCGGCGATTGGTGGAAATGGAAGATCGAACCGTTAACGATCGATGCTGTCTTAACTTACGCCCAAAAAGGAACCGGAAAGCGTGCGAATCTTTTCACGGATTACACGTTCGGTGTCCGGCGTGATAGTGAGCTTGTCACGTTTGCAAAGGCTTATTCCGGGCTGACCGATTCTGAGATCAGAAAAGTCGACCGCTTCGTTCGCGACAATACGCTGGAAACATTTGGCCCGGTTCGAATGGTGAAACCGGAGCTTGTCTTCGAGATCGCGTTCGAAGCCATCCAGCGATCATCGCGGCACAAATCAGGCGTTGCCGTTCGCTTCCCGCGAATTGTTCGTCAACGATTGGACAAGAGGCCGGAACAAGCCGATTCCCTTCAAGCGATTTTCGACATGCTCGACTCATTCGAGAAAACTCCCGATGCCTAAGAAAAGCCGATTCAAATATTCGCTCGAAGGAAAGCCGCTCTACCCACACATCAAACTTACGAGCGAGCGATTTCCGCGTCTGCTCGCGACGCGCATCATCGTGAAAGACGACGCAGAATACTTCGGCGCGTTTCTCAACCGAACGAACGCACGGATGCTGATCGATTTTCTCAATCGCACATTCAAGCTGCGAAGTTGCGATATTCCTATCGACGGAAGTTTTAACTATCCGTGCACGATGTACTACAAGAAGCGTTGCCTTGCTCCGTGCGTCGCGGAACTGATCGACGAAGTGTCGTATGGAGAGATCGTAGGACTAGTTCGCATGTTTCTTTCAAACAAACGCGGGTTGCTTAGTGACCTTCTTAATACTCGAATTCGAATTTTATCAAATGTTCTTTATTTCGAAGCTGCGGCAAAGTGGCGGGATATTCTGGTTGCGGTCGAAGGTTATTGGGCATGCACTCGATACGCAGTTTGGCTCGATGGAACTTCGGATACATTCTACGCCCGTGAATCTGAAGTCGGTCTCGACATATTTCTGATCTCGCAGAAAGGCCGACGCGTCCTCGGCGAAAGAGTTTTTTCGTTCAAAGGTGCCCACCTGTCCGATGCAGGTGACGCCTTGACCGCTGTCGCCGAACAGTTCTATAGGTTTCACGCTCCGAAAGAAGTTCGTATGGATCGCGATTTTCCGGAAAGGCTCGATTTACAAAAGAAGCTTTCAACGAAGTTCGGCCGATCGATTCCGATCCGTATTTTGAACGAAAAGAACCGAAAGGTTTCGTCTGTATTGGCTATATATCGTTCAAGTGCGGAACTTTATGTGAAACGCTCGATCATCTCGAAGGAGCCAAAGGAATTGATGCGTGAACTAAAGAGCATCTTTTCGCTAGCGAAGATTCCGAAACTGATAACGGCTGTAGATGTTTCGCATATTTCGGGAACGAATCAGGTTGCCGCGAGCATTGTGTGGGAAAATGGCAGAACGGTTTCAAGCGATGCGAGATATCTGTTGTCAGACAGCAACAGCGAACTTGGAGCTCTAGGCGAGTTCGTCGGGCAGATGTTTCAGAGCGACTCGCGGAAAGAACCTGAATTGTTATTGATTGACGGCGGGCGATCGCAGTTGAATACAGCTCTGTCCCAGATAACCGCCGACAACATTTCTGTCATTTCAGCCGTTAAACCGCCGGGCGAACATTCCGAGGTTTCGCATTTTCTTACTGCGACAAGAAGAATAGAATTCGATCCAAGTAATGACGCACATCGACTCTTACAACGCCTTCGCGACGAAGCTCACGATTATTCGAACGCCGTTCACCGAGACACGCGCGACTTCGCAAACTTTTATGAAGCGGTGAATGTTCTACCGTCGCTGAAAGAAACTGAGAGGCAGAGGCTTCTCGTTCACTTTGGTTCGATCGCGGCGATCATCGCGTCAAACGCGAAAGAGCTGGTTGCACTCCTCGGGGCCGAGAAAGCTGACGCCGCGACAACGGATATTGAGAATTATAAAACCGGTTTCGCCCGTCGGATTCGTCCCTTGGTCGTGCCGATCAGGTTTCATGACGAAAATGGAGCCACCGACGATCGAGATCGCCCGGCGCGATACGCTTATTAAGAAGATACTTTTGAAGCGGCAATGAATCGGCTAAAAGGGTCGTGTTCGCCCGAGCCTATGAAACCGCGTAGGAGCGTTCTGGATGATTTGGATTCACAACCGCATGTCTAATAGTGTTTTTCCCGCTGTTTTTGGCTGCGTAAACCAGGTCGTCGCTGAATTTGACTACTTCAGCGACCGAATGCGGCGGGTCAATACAGGTTGCGATACCGATGCTGAATGTAACGAACCATCCGTGCGCCTTCATTTCCTTCATTAGAGCGTTGCGGACCTTCTTTACGACCGCTCGCGAGGCATCCTTACCGGTTTCGGGCAGCAAAATTCCAAATTCATCTCCGCCGAGCCGCGCAACAGTGTCCGAAGCACGCAGATTTCTGCTCACTACATCGCCCACCACCTTCAAGAGTTCGTCTCCGACGGCGTGGCCGTACTTATCATTGACCGCTTTGAAATTATCTACGTCGGCAAAAGCCAACGTGAAAGGGTGATCGTAACGATTTGCCCGCATTATCTCTTGCTGGGCCAGTTTGTGGAATGAACGTGAGTTCGCGAGATTTGTAAGATGGTCGGTGTGGGCTAATTTCTTTTGGTGTTCGTATGCTTTCCTCAACCCGGAGAGTAGCATGGCGACGCAAACGAACAGCGTGAGAGTAATTGCGCTGTTCCAGATCGCCGCGAGCGGATTTTCGAACACGCCGCCCGAAGATATGTGAATGAAAGGCCAGACAATGGTGATCAAAACGGCCGCGATTATTCCGGCGTTGCGATTTAGGAACCATGCGGCGAGAGAAATCGGTAATAAATATAGAAAACGGAAGTTAAATTCCAGGTTCGTAGAGTAATCCAACAGCCCAAGCACTATCAAAAGTCCCGCATTGAAAACAATGTGAAACCAAGTGCATTGTTCTTCGAGGTAATTTAATACGCTTAACATACTGCCAGACCCTAGATGATTCCGCCGGTTGATCGAACGTTTCGAAATGATCTTCGCCGCGGCAATCGTTCGGGATGTTCCGTTCCAAATTGCTTGATATTCCCGTTGCGGTCGAACGCTCCCGGGAATTCTGCGATCTGTGCGTTTTCATTGCGTTCTGATTCAGACCCGCCGTCGAACATTTCCATCGCGTATTGTTTGTCCACGAAGAGAGGCTCGCTCAATTTGCGGGTTTTTCCACCGTGTACGTAGTACAAGATCTCCTCTGCAAGGTCGCCAAAGAACGGTTTGACAAGATACGCGGTCGCGCCGGCTGCTAAACCTCTTTCAATGTCCGCTTTATAAGCCAGACCCGAGTAAAATACGATCGGTTTGGTCGGTGCGAAGTTTCGCAGGTCGCGGCACAGTTCCAAGCTATCGCCATTTGGGATCAATCCATCCAGCAGAAACAGATCGATGATCTGTTGGTCGGCCATTTTCCATGCTTCGGCAACGGTTTCGACCGAAATCACGTTCATTCCGGCTTGTTCGAGAGTAAATCTAACCAGATCGCGCGAGTCCGCGTCGTCTTCGAGGAATAAAACAGTTGGTTTAAGGGGCGTTAACATAGTTTTCTCCTATCCTTCTCCGTTCTTTGAGTAGCTTTGGAACGATTGATAAAATTTATTGTCGGGTGCGATGTCCATTTTCTTCGGTTCGGCCTTGCCTTTAACACGGCGCCGGGTAATCATGCCGACAAACACTTCCTCTTTCATCCGGCTGAGCTTGAAGCGGTGTGCAAACTTCCATATATCAGTAAAGATCGTCATCGTTAATTCCTCTGCGGCTTCGGTTGAATCGCTATATTTTAGTGCAACGGACCAAATCCAGTTGCCGTGTGTTCGCACGCATTCGGCTACGGCCGATTGATCGTTGTCTGCGATCCGCTCAAGGACCGTGAGAGTTGTTTTCGCCGTTTTTTTGGCGGCTAAAGTAAGCATTGTGAGTCCCCTTGTACGATTTTCGTTCTATTAAATCCAATACACGGCTCATTTGGTCAACCTTTGTGCCCTAAAGGTTCCGGTACCGCCGGTGTTTCCAACGCCATATAATACCTATTGGATAACGCGTGTCGCGGCGGCCTGATGCCGCGTTGAAAAGGAGTCTGAAATAATCGGCCGAGAACGAAATTAACTTCATACAACCTCCGGGAGAGAGATAAGAGTTTGGGCGTGGAGCCAAATTTAGGAGATTCGGCTCCACGCCGGTCGAGTGTGAGGACACAAAGTAATGAAAAAAGTCTATCGGTGTCCGAAAAAATCAAAGAACTTGAACCAATTGCCTGATTTATTAAATGTGAAGGATGGCCGTGGGAATGCCATCCTTCTAATCAACCCCTTGTCAGTACTAATCAGGCGGCTTTCTCCGGTTTGTAATCCAAACTTAAATAAATAGAGGACCGGAGAGTCACTCATTGTTCTTCAGGAGATTCAACTATATCCGTTATGAATCGGCGAGTCTGTACGTTCTATCACAAAGGCGTTTATTTAATTTCGCGGCGTGATTCGTCGTTTTGCTAGCAAATTCGCGAATTTCGACTCGATCCCTTATGGAACCCACGTAAAATCCGTGTGTGTTAACGCACAGTTGGAAAAAAGTGGCAGGTTTTATACGTCAGGCAGAACGGTAACTGCCGAGTTCGCTGACAGATGGAAGCGAACCGGGTGTAAGACAATTTCACGGCGCGTAGGATTTGCCCGAAGCCGCGTGGGA
The DNA here is from genome assembly GCA_038256005.1 of Pyrinomonadales bacterium. GTDB lineage: Bacteria > Acidobacteriota > Blastocatellia > Pyrinomonadales > Pyrinomonadaceae > OLB17. Next base: position 621 of record JBBSKW010000076.1, on the reverse strand, counting down.
GCTAACATGGATCACTTCGGCATCCGCGACCGGTAAATCGGTTGACGTAACTATGCCGCCAAGTCTCGCCGGCGACCCGCTGCAGTTCCAGATCCGGGTTCAGCTCAAAAAGTCCAACTCGAACTATGGCTTGCTGTCAGATATCGTTTACGTGACGGTCAACCCGTAGAATAAAAAAGAGACAGAAGATGGAATCCGTGATACGATAGCCAATAAATAAGCATAGACGGTAGGAGAAGGGTTTGAAACAAGGAGGGTGCAGCTCCTTTGTGCTCAAACGCTTCTCCTTTTTACTTTGTTCCGTTATATTTTCATTAGTGTGCGATATCACACAGACACTCCTTGCAAGTGTGTTATAGTTAGTTCTTAAACTTACTCACCGTTTACTGTTCACTTATAGGAATATTTAATGGCCGTTGCTGTAACAACAAAGCCCGTGCGTAAAAATTATCTTCTAGCTTCTCTGGACGGTGCTGAATTCAAGAGCGTCCTTAAGCTAGTCCAACCGATGGAGTTCCAATTGGGCGACGTGATCTATGAAGCGGGCGATAAAATGGAATACGCGTACTTTCCGACGACTGCCATCGTCTCGCTGCTTTACATAATGGAGAACGGCGGAAC
>JBBSKW010000075.1:0-15013 GCA_038256005.1 Pyrinomonadales bacterium | reverse complement strand
ATCTTTGGCCTGATAGCGATCGCGATGGTGATGTTCTTTCTGCAATTCAGAACGACAGCGATCTGCTGTGGCGATTGGGACGGTTATTATCACATTCGCTGGTCTGTGGTGCTTTGGGAAAGCCTATCGAGCGGAAAAGGTCTACCGAGCTTTGACTGGCTGCCGTTGACCGTTCTGAATCCTGCGGACTACAACGATCATCATTTTCTCTTCCATTTATTGCAGATCCCGTTTCTTTGGTTCTTCGGGCCAGTGATGGCAGCAAAGGTTGCGGCGGTTGTTTTTTCAACGCTTGCGATATTTTCGGTCTATTGGCTGCTGCATCACTACAAGGTTGATTACCAACTGATCTGGCTCGGCGGAATTCTGACGTGTGCGCACATGTTCTACTACCGAATGAACATGGCAAAGGCTCCGCCGCTGACGATTATAATTACGATCGCCGGAATTTATCTACTGTTCGAACGGAAGTACATTTGGCTATTGCCGTTGATGTTCGCGTTCGTCTGGACATACAGCCTATTTCCGCTTCTGTTTATTGCGGCAGTTATTTGGGCATTGATCATTGGCTGGAACGAGCGAAAGTTCGAATGGCGGCCGATCGCATATACTGGCATTGGAATGATCGCCGGAAACGTTATCAACCCTTATTTCCCGCATAACTTGAAGCTTTTTTGGGAACACGCCTATACGAAGATCAAGATCGGCAGCGATTTCGCCGTGGCGGTCGGCGGCGAATGGTATCCGTACAGCGGAATGGAACTTCTTACGCATTTCCCGATCGCGATGATCGCTATGTTGATCGGTTACATCTTGTTCGTACCCAAGGGCGGCAAGCTGCCGGAGAAGGCGACGTTCTTTTTGATGTTCGTCACCATTCTGCTTGCGGCACAGTTTCGCTCGAAGAGATTTGCAGAATATTTCCCGCCGTTCGCAATTCTCTTTGGAGCGTTTAGCTGGCAGGCATTTTTCACCAAGACGCCCGCCGAATTACCGGAAGACTTCCGTCTCGCCATCGAACCATATCTTGACGTGGACAAGAAGCCGGCGAAGCACCGTTCCTGGGAGCTTGCTCGGGACGTATTCGTGTGGTCACTAGGCATTTTCCTGTTCATTTATTTCCTGGTCGGAATGGTCGGGCTACAGCGATTTGGCATCGACCACGGCGGCCTAATGGCGACCATCGCCGGAAACGAGGCGAATGACCGTTACGAACGAGCGATGGAATGGGCGACGGCGACGAGGGAAGACGGAACCGAGAATATGCCGGCTGGCGCAAGGATCTTCAACGCGAACTGGGATGACTTCCCCAAGCTCTTCTTCTTTAATCAGAAGCACAATTACGTTTACGGCCTAGATCCGAATTATTTGTTCTCAAAGAATCCGGAACTATACAAACTTTTGCTCGAGATAACTGAGGGCAAGACCGAAGAAGCCGGACCATTGATCCGGGACCGGTTCGGTGCCGATTATGTTTTCGTCGACGCCCGTGAGAATGAGCAGATGGTGGTAAAGCTGCTCGATACTGGCTGGGCCGATATCGTTTACGAAGACGACGAAGCGAAAATATTGAAGATTCGAGATAAGAAAGGAGTTGCACCAGAGATTAAGGATGATGCACCGGAAACCGAAGAGGAAAAGCGTCTGCTCGATGAGCAAGAACGAAAAGCAATTACCAATGTAAATGCCGATGATCTTCTACCGCCAGCACCTGAAGTAAACGAGGAAAACGCACAATGACCGGCCGTAAATGCATTAAATCTTTGATTGCCGGGGCTTCGCTTCTAGCTTTTGTCGGATGCGGGCCAAATCAGCGGATAATTCAATCCGGCAATGAGAATCCGCCTGCAAACTTGTTTCGAAGGAAAGTCGAACCGGCCGTGTCGAGTTTCGAGAACGACCTTGAAGCAATGCGGACCGCAGATTTTTATTTCATTTTAGTCTTCCGCCGTAAGGATCGAGCAATGTTCGACGCGGACGACAAACAGTTTCTCGCAGCGAACATTCCGACCGAGGTCAACCGGCGACAGCTTTCGGATGAAGGAAAGGCGTTGATCGTCGGCACCAATTTTCTCATCCCTGATAATATGTTGAGCATATTGATCGAACGATTTGATCTCGAAGATCTTTCGCCGAAAAAGCGCGACCGACCGGAGAACGTAAACGCCGGAAGGAATCAGCAAGTATCGAATGCGGCAAATGGAAAATGACGAAAAACTCTCGGCAATAGAAAACCCCGAACCGGACGGTTCGGTCGAGGAGACGAGTTCGTCGATCGTTATCGACCGTTCGTGGCCTTCAACGGGCACTATCGTGCGTATTGTGATAGCGGCACTGGTCGTGATCTTTGTTTTCAATCGGATCGAATCGATAATTGCTTCGCTAACATCGTTATTTTTCCTGATAGTTCTTTCGGTCTTTTTCGCTTATCTTTTGGAGCCGCTTGTTCGGCTCTTGCGGCATCCGTTTCAGGCTTACGGCTACGAAAAGTTGATTCCCCGAGGCCTCGCAATCGTGCTGTCTTTTGTCATTGTTCTGTCAGCGGTCGGTATAACGGTCTGGAACGTTTCCCCGATGATCGTCGTGCAGGGACAGGAATTTTCTAACAGTATTCCGGGATATGTGACAAAATTTCGTGGATTTTCGACCGATCTGGGCAGACGTTTCGATCGGCTAAGACTGCCGCCGGCCGTTGAAGAAAAGATAAATCAAGAAGCCGGACGGCTATTTGACGGAATTTCAACGTTTTTCGCCGGCTTGGTGTTCGGCGGTTTCTTTCTCGGTCTCCTTTATTACGTTCCGTGGCTCGTGCTTGTGCCGATCTTGGCGTTCTTCTTCCTCAAAGATGTGAACCTGATCCGGCTTGCGATCCTTCGCCTGTTTCCTCCGGGAAGATGGCGAATGCGGGCCGAAGCGGTTATGCAGGATGTTAATACGACGCTTGCGGCATACACACGTGCACAGCTAATTTCCTGCTTGCTCATTGGCGTGATCTGCACCATCGGATTCTCGGTGATCGGACTCAAATATGCCGTACTTCTTGGTGTGTTAGCGGCAGTGCTGGAGTTTATTCCGCTATTGGGACCATTGACGGTGATGGTTGTTGTTACAACGACAGCGGCACTTGGCGAAAACCCTTGGCGGGGACTTTATGTTCTTATCTTTTTGATCGTTCTTCGCGTAGTCCACGACTATGTAACTTACCCGCGCATCGTTCGCGGCGGCATTCATTTGCACCCACTAATGATCATTCTTTCTGTTTTGGCAGGTGAGCAGGTAGCGGGAATCCCGGGCGTTTTTCTGGCAATTCCCATCGTCGCTCTCGCGACCGTTATATATCGGCATGTACTTGAGCATCGCGGGGGACACCGACTTTTCGATAACCTCGAAGACGACGCACCGATAACCGAGGTGAACGCCTAATGTCGCCGCTTGCCTGGTTTATCGTATTTTTCTTCCTGCTGATATTTATCTGTCTATTGGTCTATTTGCTAATCGTTCGGGCATTTTACTGGGGCGATAAAAAAGAACCGCCGACTAAGAAGAAGTGAACAATTGCTCAAATTCCACACGGTTATCGACACCTGTTTCCGCGATCGCAACATAACAGGGAAGTTCAAATTTTGCTACGACAAGTTTTACGGCATCTTTTGCTGTGGTGATAAGTGAGCTCGCTCCCGCGGACTTTGCAGCCTGATCGATCTGTGCTCCAGCGGCCACATCGTAAATGAAATGGTCCCGAAATCGTTGGTGTCCGACCGACGAAATACCTGCCTTATCTAGAGTCTTCAAAAAGTTATCCGGAGTTCCGATCGCGGTGAAAACAAAGGGTCTTGGCGGTAGTTCGTTTTCCGACACAGAGTCTGTTTCGAAAAAATTATCTAGGCGGACAAATCCTGTGATCTTGGTTTCGGCTCGAAAGATAGGTGCATCACTATTACGTTTTCTGAGCCGCTGTTCGATCGAGTAAGGATCTTCTATGAGATCGGAACGCGTGATCACGACCGCGTCTGCGCGTTTAAGACTTTTGAACGACTCTCGAAGGGTTCCGGCCGGTAAAATGCGGCCGTTTCCGCAAGGATCTGTCGCGTCGATACAGACGATGTCCAGGTCGCGTTTCACGCGGCGATGCTGAAAGCCATCGTCGAGAATAAAAGCGGTCACGCCAAATTGTTCCATTGCCCAGTTACCCGCGGCCACCCGATCCGCATCGGCAACGATGATCGCTTTGCCGATCAGTTTTTTTGCAAGTTCGACCGGTTCATCCCCACCTGTCGCGGCATCGACGAGAACGTTTCTGCCATCGGAAACCAACACTCTTTCGCTTGCATTCTTGCGTCCGTAACCACGAGTAAGAATGCACACGGTTTCACCTTGATGTGCCAGTATTTCGGCTATTAGACCGACGAGCGGAGTTTTTCCCGTGCCGCCAGTGGTCAAATTGCCAACGCTGATCGTACGTGCGCCAAGATCAAATGAACGGAACGTGCCGCGGTCGTAAAGCCGATTGCGGACGTCCATAGCGCGTCCGTAGATCTTGCCAAACGGAATGAGCAATTTACTCATAGGTTCAGAAAGTTTTGCAGCATTGGCCGGCCGTGTTCGGTAAGGATCGATTCGGGGTGAAACTGAACGCCTTCGATCGGGAGTTCGCGATGTCGCAAACCCATCACTATGCCGTCCGGTGATTCTGCCGAGATCTCAAGTGAATCGGGAATTGAATCTCGCTCGACGACCAGCGAATGGTATCGTCCGGCGGCAAAGTTGTTCGGAATGTCCTCGAAAATGGTTTTACCGTCGTGAATAATTTCGACCGGTTTCCCGTGCACCGGCTCAGGGCCGCGAACCACCTTTCCGCCAAAGAATTGGCCGATCGCTTGATGCCCCAGGCAAACGCCTAGGATCGGAACCCGCCCCGCAAATCGCTCAATTACTCCGAGCGAGATTCCCGCTTCGTCCGGAGTTCCGGGTCCGGGCGAGATAAGTATCCGCTCAGGCCGCAGATCCTTTTCAACCTCATCGACAGTAAACTCATCATTTCGGATGATCTTCATCTCTGCACCCAATTCGCCGAGATATTGAACAAGGTTGTAGGTGAACGAATCGTAATTATCTATAACAAGCAGCATTCAAAACCAATTTTGCATCTTTCGAGGCAATTTACAATTACTCAGGGATGATAGATTTTATTTACTAATTACGCATATATGTCTATGATTTAGACGATCTTCGAACGGACCCTTTTATGAAATCTTCAAAGTTAATTTTTTTGACGCTGCTCTTTCTTTTGCCGTGCCTCGCTTATTCACAAACAAATAACCTTCAAAGTAAAGAAGATCAGGAAAACAAGCTTCGTGAATCGAGCATCTCGTTTTTGCGGGAAACTGTTGGCGAGATAGGTAATATGCGTTCGATCGAAAATCGGATCAGCTTTACCTCTGAGCTCGCCGCTCTGCTCTGGCCGCATGATCAAAAATCCGCAGCCGCGATGTTCGGCACGGCAGTCACCGACTTCAAACAACTGCTTGTTCAGTACGATGGGTTGATGAACGCCCTTGATTCGCCTGACGATGATGATCTTAGAGGCTACGGTGGTTTTATGGGAATGGGTGAGCCGAGCGAGCGAATGATAATTGGTAGAAAGTTTCGAACGGCGATGGCAGTTAGACAGCAGATGGCGCTGAATATTGCCGAACACGAGCCGGAGCTTGCATTCAATTTCTACTACGACAGCGCCAACTCAGTTTCCAACACGCAGCTAAAGGCCGAAATGACGGAACGTGACCTCAACTTCGAGAATAAACTGCTCAGCGAGATCGCCGAGACAAATGTTGCAAAAGCGACGGAATTAGGGAAGCGTTCACTTGAAAAAGGACCTAACTGGCAAACGGTAGATCTGCTGAAAAAGATCTATAAGAAAGATGCGGAGAAGGGAATTGAATTCGCGGCTGAAGTGTTTTCAAAGCTTAAGTCAGGCGGAAAAGACGCTATGTTTTTTGATTCTGTGAGCACGGGATTGATCGACTTTGCTCTCGAAACAAAAACTTTGGCGGCGGCGGACACAAAAAAGAAAGCTTTGTTTACTGATTCAGAACTGCGAGAGATCGCGGAGCTTATAGCTCAAAAAGCGTTTGGGCTGGCGGAGGAATATGAATCTTATAACGCAGAGCGTTATGCCAAGTCGATCGAAAAGATTTTGCCCGCACGGGCTGCTCAAATAAGAGCAAAATATAAGGCCAACGAGACGAACGATGCAGTTGGTTCGACCAACTCTACCTATCGCGGCGCGGTGAACACTGTGGGATATGCAATGTCTGCTAACACAGCGACCATAAACCCCGGTCGTGAAGCTGCTCGAAAAGAGCAGGAAAAGCTTGAAGGCGAACTTGCGGAAAGCGTGAAGAAAGCGAGTCAAAAAGACCTGCCCAAAGACGAACGTGACAAGATCGTTGCCAGAGCACGCGAGATCTTAATGAAAACGCCTGGGCGCGAAAAGAAACTAATGGGCATTAGTATGCTCGCTGCTCAAGTTCGCCAAGCGGGCGATCAGGAACTCGCGACAGAGTTAATGCGAGATGCGGCATCACTTGTAAATTCCAATCCTAAGAATTATCAGGATTTCATTTTCACCTGGATGCTTGTTGCCGGTTATGCCGAGGCGGATCCGGATAAGGCATTTCCGTTACTCGAAGCTTCGATAGTGCGTGCCAACGACCTGATCAACTCGTTTGTCCGTGTCGGTGAGTTTATGGATGTTCAGGGTGAGATGATAGTTGACGGGGAAGTTCAGGTCGGAGCATTTGGCGGCGAAATGATACGCGGCTTGACCCGCGAGATCGGTATCGCAGAATCAACACTCAAATCGCTAGTTCGCACTGAATTCGAAAAGACCAAGGCGATTGCCAATCGCGTCGAACGGACGGAAGTCCGCGTTTTGGCTAGGGTGCTAATCCTGCGTTCAGCCCTCGCAAAAAAGCATGATTCGCCCGAGATGATCGACGTTTTGAAGTAACGCACGTGTCTGCTGGCACCATGTTTTAGGCGAGACTTGTGCCCAGGAGCCATTGGCCGCCATCGACGACGAGCGTTACGCCATTTATGTAACTGGCTGCATCGGAAGTAAGAAAGAGGGCTGCGTTCTCGATATCTTTGATCTTGCCGAAGCGGCCGAGCGGGATCTTTTTCGTGATCTTGTCTTTCAGTTCGGGCATCAAGAGCCGTTTCATTCCTTCCGTATCTTCGATCGGACCGGGAGCGATTCCATTTACTCGGATACCATGCCGGCCCCATTCTGCTGAAAGGTTTCGGGTGATCGCGTCAACGCCGGCTTTCGCCGCCGAAACGTGAATCTGCATCGGCGTTGCGAGATAATGGAGCGTTGCGGAGATGTTCAGGATCTGGCCTCTCGATCTTTTCAATTCCTCGAACGAAGCACGGCAAACATTGAACGTGCCCTTTGTGTCGATATCTACGACGGTCCCGAAGCCATTCGGTGAGAGTTGGTCGGCAGCACAAAGGAAATTCCCGGCTGCACCGTTTACGACGACGTCGATCTTTCCAAAATGCTCGACGGTTTTCGCGATGGCATTTTCGACCGCCTCGAAATCACGAACATCCGCTGCCACAATAAAACATTCACCGCCGCCGGCTTCGATGGTCGATTTCATCACTTCAAGGTTCTCGATCTTTCTGCTTGTGATCGCCACCTTCGCACCATGTTCGGCAAAGGCACGTGCTACACCGCCCGTGATGCCGGTTCCACCGCCTGTTACAAAGGCGACCTTACCCTTTAAGATATTTTCTGCGAAAATGTTGGACATAATGGAATCGAATTCTAGCACGGAACGCAGCAAAATTAACCACAGATGAACACAGACAGAAGCCGATTTTGGAAAAATACTGTTCTCTCGTCGATTTACCGATCGATCTCGCTATCCGTGCTTATTTGGGTCCATCTGTGGCTTATTTCTTCGTGTTCGTCCAAGCCAACCGATGTTCGCACCTTGATGCCGGCGGATTCGCTCGTATATCTCGAAACAAGGGATCTGGGTACTGCGATCGGCGCAGTAATTAATAACAAAGCGTTGCAGGATGTCGTGAAATCGATTCCGGATACGAGGATTCTGAATGGAATGCAGATGTCGGTCGCGGTAACGGGATTTGAAACGAAGGAACAAGCCGTAACCGACGAGAATTCAGTATTGAGCTTTCAACCACGTTTCGTGGCGGTCATAGAAACAAACAAATGGAATTTTCAGGTTCTGTCATTCGTCGAAGAAAAGCTCGGTTTGTTCATCAGCGAAGCTTATGGCGGCGAAGCAACACTGGAATCTTTCGATAAACACGGCGGCAAATATTATGTTTGGTCAGGTCAGGACGGACGAAAGGCTTACGGGCTGGTCATAGGAAACAGGATATATTTTAGTAACGATGAATCGGCGATCGAACGATGCTTGGCTGTCGGTCGCGGTGAAGAGGAAAGCATCGCAAAGAATCCTAAAATGACGAATGGCGATCGCTTGGCCTTTGGCTATGTTTCGCCGGACGGTATTGGGCAAATATCGAACATCGTGGGAATTTCTCTCGCGAAACGATCGAGCGAAGAGGGCGATGTTCAAAGCTTTATCGCGCGAGTTTTGCCCGATTTATTGCGAAGCTCAGTGAAAGAGGCAAGTTGGATCGCAGAAAAAACGGAGCAGGGAATCGAAGACAAATATCAGATCGAACTTGATCCGGAACTTGCCCGGATCGGCCGAGAGACGATGCCCGAAAATCCACAAGCAAACGATCTCGCAGAGTTCGTTCCGGTCGAGGTCGTTTCGGCCACTCGTTATAACTTCAAAGATTCTCGGATCGCCTGGCGTAGTGTTCTGTTGAGTGCGTCTTCACGTGTTCGCCAGTTTGATGGTTCGATCATTACGGCCTTTGCCGGAAGTTTGTTTGAGCCATATGGAGTGGAAGACCCAGAGTTGTTCCTAAGTGCGATCGATGGAGATATAATGGCCATCAGATTTGATCAAGACGGTGATTCGTCCGTAGCGTTCGGCAGATCAAGGAACATCGAGGATCTAAAGCGATCTCTTTCGAAGGAAATCGATTTTTCCAAAGCTCCTGCGAAGGTTCTTGCCGCTGATCTTTGGGAAGCCGAAGATGGTTCGGGTTTCGCGATCGCACCTGGCGATTTCGTGTTAGCCGGCGACGCTGTGGCAATTCGAAAATGCCTAGAAGCACGCCAAAGCGGCTCGAATATCAAGAATTTGGAGATTTTCAATGGTTTTCAAACAAGCAGTTCGCCCGTGGTAACCTTCGGCTATGATGTCGAAACGACTAAGCATATCGCGAATGTTGTCGGACAAATGAAAGAGGGCGGCGTTCCAAACAAGATTAGTTACTTTACGAAGACGTCATTTGAATCGACCAGATTGCATCGAACCACGCGCTCGGATTTTGGCCTGATCGGCACGATCATTTCGCAGTTCTCAAATGACTAGCTATTTGCGTTTGGCCGCCCGTTTAAGCTTTTGGACATTTTGTTCGATCCAACGCTCAGCGGCGTGAAAGTGTTCGAATTTTTCCTCATCTCGCCGAAACGCGGGCGTATGGTTATAACGTCTGCCATTATGATGAACTGTTGGATGATGAATGTGGAGCATCTCGTGAAACATCACGTATTCGACTGCGAATAGCGGAGTTTGTGCACAATCCAGCGAACGGCTGATTACAATGGTGTCGTGGGTCGAATCGTGGTGCCCGAGGATTCGAAATGTTCTCCGGGCTGACCACGTGAGAGCCGGTTTATTAATGCTACCGCCAAAATATCTAGTATTTAAGTTTTCAAAGATCTCGTCTAGATCATAAATTTCGCCGACGGAGCCGGACAAGATCTTTCTGCCGCGGGCTCGCTTACTTGCGGCGGAACGAATTCGGATCTCATCACTCTTGATATAGTCGTTGTAGCTGTCACGCATCCATTTTGGAGCACGCCGGCGATAAAGTTTTGATACAAGAATGTACGCTAGAGCTCGTTGAGAAGTGGGCGGCATGTCCCTACAAATATCGGCGATCCGCACGAATGCACCGCCGGGCCTCAGTCGGATCGTGTGGTTAATACCGATATACGGGTAAAACTGGATGTGAATTGTTTGCGGAGCGCGGGTTCCGTCATAATATTCGAAAGCCTCGCGATAAAATTGACTGATCTCGATCTCAGTTGAACCCACACTCATGTTAATCAAAGTTTAACTAATATTTGTTGACAGAAAACGACGTTAAGTGATACTTCTTTAAGTGGCTACTTTTGCCCTCATGCGAAAGCACGCCGCACTTCATGTGACAGAATGCCGATCCGTGAATCAGAGTTAAACATCGGAAGTCTTTCCAGATCCCCCGATACTCGCGGGCAAACCATCCTTTCGGCGATCATCAACGAACATTTTGTCACGGGTGAACCGGTTGGGTCGAAAGCCATTGCGGAAAAATTTGCCAATGCTTCAGGTTTGAGCTCGGCAACTATTCGCGGTGTAATGGCGGATCTCGAGGAACTGGGACTTCTAGAACAGCCTCACACATCGGCCGGTCGGGTGCCAACGGACAAGGGGTATCGGTTTTACGTTGACAATTTGTTGGGCGTTCTTAGTATTTCTAACGACGATCTTGGACGAATCGGTGATGAGTTTGGATTAAATCCGAGCGAACTCATTGAAACGCCGGACCGCCTGATGGAACGCACTTCACAATTGTTATCTGCTCTTTCAAATAATGTGGGTATCGTGGTATCGCCAAATTTGGCGAATGATCGCCTTCAGCATATCGAATTCGTCAGTCTCTCGGAAAAGCGGATCTTGGTCGTTCTGGTTTCACACCCCAACATTGTGCATAACCGGATCATTCGGCTAAAGGTTCATTTGTCGAAAGAGGAGCTTGAACAAGCATCGAATTATCTTAACGCGGAATTTGCCGGCAAGAGCTTGTCGGAGATCCGTTCTGAGATCCTTAGGCTAATGCACGAGGAAAAGTCGATGTTCGACAAACTGCTGCAAACTGCCGTGATACTTTGCTCGGAAAGTATTGAGGATGCGGCAAGTTCGGCCGGCGAAGTTTATGTTGACGGAACGACCAACATACTCACGAAAAGCGATTTTGCTGATCTGGAGCGGCTTCGTGAGCTGCTTTCAACGATCGGGGAAAGATCTCGGCTGCTCCAGATCCTTAACGAATGTGTAGACCGGGATTCAACATTGAACGGAGACGTTCAAGTCGTGATCGGGAGCGAGAATCGAACCGCATCTTTTAAGAACTGTACGTTGATCTCAGCTCCATACCGTATCGGAAACGGTTCAGCAGTTGGGACGTTAAGTGTTCTCGGCCCTACGCGAATCGAGTATGCAAGAATGATATCGGTCGTCTCCTATGTCGCCCGTGTACTTGAGAAGACGATGTCGAAAGACATTTCTAATAATTAGCCAACCAAATAACCGGCCTTTGAGCGGTTCCGTCCAAAATGAGCCAAAATCAGGAAGACGAAAATATTGAAATAATGATCGATGAAACGGAACCCGACGACGGTTCGTCAGTTGATGATTTTATTCGCCAGTTGGAGGAACGCGAAAAGGACCTCCATATTACGGCCGATACTACGATCATAGAGATCGCGGAATCGTTCGAAGGCGGAGAGCTTCCGCAGTTTCTTAAGCAAGAAGTTGAAAAATTGAGACCGGCAACATCGCCCGCTCGTGATGGGCGTGATCCGGTTGCGAATAGTCGAACGATCGAGCTGGAAGGCGAGGTTTCTAAGCTTAAAGCCATTGTCGCGCGGATGGAAGCCGAAAGATCTGAGATCTTCGAGAATTCCCAGCGACGGGCTAAAGATTTCGAGAGCATAAAGGCACGTGCCGAACGAGAACGCAGGGAAACTTTTCAAAGCCAGATTGGAAATCTGGCGACATTCCTGCTTCCCGCTTTAGACAATTTCAATCGAGCTATCGACTCGGCAAAATGGATCAAGGAAGCAAAGAGCACCGAATTCCAACAGTTTTTCGACGGTGTCGTTCTGGTAAACGAACAGATGTACGACATTCTGGAGCGAATGGGGATTGATACGATCCAGACGATCGGTGAGCCATTCGATCCGCATTTTCATGAAGCCGTCGCGACCGAGAACAGGGATGATTTTCCGAATGATTTTGTATGCGAAGAGCTGATCCGTGGATTTCGCATTGGTGAAAAGGTGATTCGCCATTCGATGGTAAAAGTAGCAAAGAACATCAATGCGCTCGCAAAGGCAACCACCGAACAACAAGTTGACGACGAACCAAATGATGTCGAACCCTCTAGCCTTTCAGAGGAAATCGAGTCTTGATCGATCACCAGTTTTCCCTACGCATCTCCGCACGCCCCCCCCCAATCCAACCACGAAGGATAAAGAATATGAGTAAAGTAATTGGAATCGACCTGGGTACGACAAACTGCTGTGTTTCAGTCTTGGAAGGCGGCACGGTCCAGATCATTTCTAACAAGGAAGGTGGAAGGACGACACCCTCCGTCGTCGGTTTCACTGACAAGGATGAACGCCTAGTAGGCCAGATCGCAAAGCGGCAGGCTGTTACCAATCCTGCAAACACGTTGTATGCCGTCAAGCGTCTGATCGGTCGTAAGTTCAATTCGCCTGAAGTTGAAAAAATGCGAACCACTGTGCCTTTCGACATCGTTGAGGCACCAAACGGCGATGCTCATATCAAGGTCCTCGATCGGGTTTATAGTCCGCCGGAGATATCGGCTATCGTCCTTCAGCGTCTAAAATTGGCAGCAGAAGAGTTTCTGGGCGATAAGATCAGTGAAGCGATAATTACGGTTCCTGCGTATTTTGACGATATGCAGCGACAGGCGACGAGAGACGCAGGAAAGATCGCCGGACTAGAGGTGGAGCGTATCATCAACGAGCCAACTGCGGCGGCGTTAGCTTACGGGTTTGGAAAGAGTAAGTCAGAAAAAGTTGCTGTTTATGATCTTGGGGGCGGAACGTTTGATATCTCGATCCTTGAGATCAACGACGGTGTTTTCGAAGTTCTATCAACGTCGGGAAACACCTTCCTAGGCGGCGAAGATTTCGACCAAAGGATCATTGACTGGCTGGTTGAAACGTTTAAGGAAGAAAGTGGCATCGATCTTAAGGAAGATCGGCTGGCGCTGCAGCGGCTTAAGGAAGCTGCCGAACGGGCCAAGTGCGAACTTTCAAGCGTTAGCGAAACTAGCATAAGTCTGCCCTTCATCGCGGCCGATCAAACCGGCCCGAAACACGTTAATGCGAACCTTACACGCGAAAAGTTTGAAGAGCTTGTAAAAGATCTGGTAGATGCCTCGATTGAGCCATGTCAGAAAGCACTCTGGGATGCAAAACTTCAGCCGTCAGATGTTGATAAGGTGATTCTTGTCGGCGGACAAACGCGTTCGCCAATAATCTCACGTACGGTAACTGAGCTTTTCGGTAAAGAGCCTTCCGCTGAGATCAATCCGGACGAGGTTGTTGCGATGGGAGCCGCGATCCAGGGCGGCGTACTTACCGGAGATGTGAAAGACATCGTGCTCTTAGACGTACTTCCGCTGAGTCTTGGTCTGGAAACCCGCGGTGGGCTGTTCGTCAAACTTATCAATCGGAACGCGACGATACCGCTTCGCAATACCATGACCTTCACGACGGTTGTCGATAGTCAGCAATCAGTCGAGATCCACATTATGCAGGGCGAACGCGAGATCGCTTCGGCAAACCGGAGCCTTGCAAAATTCGAACTCGTAGGTATTCCACCGGCATCGCGAGGTGTACCGCAGATCGATGTAACGTTTGAGATCGATGCAAACGGTATCGTAAACGTATCGGCACAAGACAAGATGACCGGTCTTGAGCAGGCTATGACGATCACACCTTCGTCTGGTCTCGCACCTGATGAGATCGAACGGCTTATCATGGAAGCCGAATCGTCAGCCGACCGCGACCGCGAGGAACGCGAGTTGATAATGCAGAGAAATCGGCTTGAGAATCTGATTAAGAACGCAAGAAAGGCGATGACCGAATACGGCCGATCGTTCCCTCTTGAAGAACAACAAGAGATCAACGGAATTCTCAATAACGCGGAAGAATCGCTGTTGACCGATGATCTGAATGAGGTCAAGCTGATCCTTGTCAAAGTTGAAGAAACCGCAAGTCGGATCACGGCATCGATGTTAACTGCTGTTTAACCGTTTAGTTTAAGTATGAATCTCCTGATCACTGGTCATGTTGGATACGGACTAGGGCAGCTGTTACTAGCGATATCGATTGCTCTTGTCTCTATAACGGTCGCGATTTATCTGAATATGGATCAAGGCCCAGTATCTGGCTACGGATCGCAGGACTGTTTTATCTTGTTATCATCGTAGCTCATTTGGCCGTAGCCGTTCTCCTCGCACCCCCGATCTTACTCCTATTATTCTGGTTTCTTGCTGCCGGCTTCCTATTTGCTTGTTGTCTCGGGTTGAGCCACCTGATTCGAAGACGCGTTTGAGACTTGCTTTGTAATTTAGGTATACTAGTGGCTTGCGTCAGTTCACCTTTGGGCTGACGCTTTGTTTATCTGGTTATGTCGAAGCGAGACTATTACGAAGTGCTAGGCGTTACGAAAACAGCGTCAGATGCCGATATTAAGAAAGCTTACCGTTCGCTGGCGGTGAAATTCCACCCGGATAAGAACCCGGGTGACGCCGAGGCTGAAGAGAAGTTCAAGGAGTGCGCTGAAGCGTATGCGGTACTTTCCGACTCGCAAAAACGTTCTCAGTACGACAAGTTCGGCCACGCCGGAATGGGCGGTGGCGGATTCGATCCCGGCTTTTCAAACATCGAAGACATTTTCGATCTCTTCGGTTTTGGCGATATGTTCGGCGGTCGCGGCCGCACACGTTCGAACGTACAGCGTGGATCGGATCTAAGGTTCGACCTTGAGATCACGCTCGAAGATGCCGCCAACGGGAAAGACGAAAAGCT
>JBBSKW010000074.1:0-15060 GCA_038256005.1 Pyrinomonadales bacterium | reverse complement strand
TTCCGCCCGCGGTCGGGTTTGAGCCCGAACCTTGACCGCCTTTATATTCCTGCTCAAGCTGCGCCATTGTCCTTGCCGGCGGCAAACTTCTCATTCGAGCCTGGACGCGTTCGAATTCACGGGTGATCTTGATCGGATTCGGCGAAACCTGCAGACGCGACGCCTCCTGGTTGATCTTCTGAAAACGGTTGCCCGGATCGGGATGGCTGCTTAAAAACTCGGGTCCACGGCCTCCGCCCTCGCCCGCGATCGTCTGAAACATATTCGCCAGATCGCGTGGATCGTAACCGGCATCTGCCATAATCTGCGCACCAAGAACATCGGCCTGCGTTTCATAATCGCGACTGTATTTCGTCTGCCAAGCCTGTGCGGCGATCATTCCGGCTTGAGCTCCCGCTTGTCCGCCGAGTATCGCACCGCCGAGGATCAATCCCAGCGTGCCGAGCGTGTTGCCAACGCTACCTTGTTTAGTCTGTTGCGCCGTCGCATGGCGAAGTGCAATGTGGCTGATCTCATGAGCCATTACGCCTGCCATTTCCCCTTCGTTGCGAGCGGCAGTGATCATTCCCCGATTGACGTACATCGGCCCGCCGGGCAAAGCGAATGCGTTAATGTCGCTAGCATTAACGACCTTAAAATTATAACGAAACTGGGATTGGCGAAATTGCTGAGGAATGCTGGCAACAAGGCGTGCACCGACGTCCTGCACGTAATCGGTTGCCTGACGGTCGTTCAGCACGGGAAACTGTTTTTCAATCTCCACAGAATATTTCTGCCCGATCTCGACGTCCTGCTGAACCTGATACCGATTTTTCGGCATGCTGACCCTGGTCTGTGCCGTGATCGCAAGCGGCATCAGCGTCATCGTCCAGACCATTGCTGCGGCAAATAGAGTTTTTGAAATTGCTCCTTTTCTCATCCGTTCCTCCATAATAACGTTCAACAGACCAATCAAATTCAATACATATTCAATACATATATAACCCTTAGACGCTCGGGGTAGGGCGGAACTATGATGAGAAGGATGTATTGGAAGTTCGCCGAGATTTAGCGAAGAAAGTCGCTCATTGGATCGAAGGTCGTCGAAATTAGGGCCTCAACGCGGACTAGTGGATCGATATTCATTCTGGCCGAATAAACGCCCGCGCTCGAGCGAGGCCAGTGAGATAGGCCCAAGCGCTGTTCTCAATCGAACCATCAGTTCCAGGAGCTTTGCTCGATCCAAGCTTTGCCGCATTCGACGGTCGGCGAGCAAAGCAAACGCAATATCGTTCCCAATTTCGTTTATCGGATCCATTGTTATTCGTCAGCAAACTTGCCAAAACAGCCATCGGCGGTATAAATGAAGATCGAAAACTGTTAGCGAACTTATCAGTATATGAATCCGGTGTTACTTGGATGTTAACGCAATGTTAAATATTCATCGGTTAAAATGAGCCAGATTAGACATTTAAGTATAATTTAACGTTGTTTCAGGAAAATTTCCTTATAATCAGCGAGTTAAGCAGTATGCGCGATAACGCCAAACCCGATCGTTCGCGATCGCATTTGTTTAGGCTAGATCGTATGAGCTGCGGGAGTTAATCAATGAATCGAAAAAGTATTTTGAAAAATGCTACGACGGCTTTCTTGGTCGTTTTTTCCGTGATCGCGGCTGCGTGCAGCGGACAGAAAATGGGTTCGGGTTCAACCGAATCATCGGGCACGAACGTAAGCATGCAGGGTTCGGGCTCGACTTTCGTTAAGCCCATGATGGATAAGTGGACAAGCGAGTTCGGCAAACTGAACCCGACCATTCGGATCGACTACACCGGAACAGGTTCTGGCGCGGGAATTAAAGCCATTCAAAGTCAGACAGCTGATTTCGGGGGAACTGACGCCGCGATGTCGGATGAAGAACTGAAGCAAGCAACGGCAGGCGAGATCGTCCATATTCCGGTCGTTTTGGGTGCAGTTGTTTTAACGTACAATCTTGCCGAACTGAAAGAGCCATTGAAACTTACTCCTGAGATCATCGCTGATATCTATCTTGGCAAGATCAAAAAATGGGATGACGAAAGGATCAAGAAAGAGAACCCAACGCTGACCTTGCCGGCGAACGACATCACACCCGTCTTTCGTGCGGACGGCAGCGGAACGTCAGATGTTTTCACAGACTATCTTTCAAAGACGGTTCCGGAATGGAAAGAAAAGATCGGCCGTACCAAAAATCCTCAGCTTCCGCAGGGAGTCGGCATCGGCGGAAAGGGAAACGAAGGCGTGATGGGTCAGGTCAAGAATACACCCAACACGATCGGATACGTCGAATTGACGTTCGCTAAAGCCAACAATCTTCCAACTGCGCTCATAAAGAACTCTTCTGGTAAGTTCGTTGAACCAAATAGCGATTCGGTAACGAGTGCAGCAGGGGGAATGGCGGCGAAGATGCCCGAAGATCTTAGGTTTGAGATCACCAATGCGGATGGCGAAGCTTCCTATCCGATCTCAGGCATCGTTTACATTCTTGCGTACAAAGATCAGAAAGACGCGGGCAAAGGTAAAGCTCTTGCGGATTTCCTTTGGTGGGCGATTCACGATGGCGAGAAATTTGTTCGCGACCTGCATTATGCACCTATCCCGAGCGGCCTGGTAACAAAGACCGAAGCAAAGATCAATTTGCTATCGAATAACGGCAAACCGGTTCGGCAGTAAACGACTAAAGTGGCACAAACAGGAGCACTCGGCGACAAGCTATTCCGGTCGATCTTATGGATCGCGGCAACCAGCATTTTGGTGCTGGTCGCGGCGATCTTTTATATGATGTTGCAGAATTCTCTGCCGACGATCGAGCGATTTGGCATGGGGTTTCTGTTCGGCCGCGAATGGGTACCGGCACAAGAGACGTTTGGGGCTTTGCCGTTCATTTACGGAACAGTTGTTTCGTCAGTGTTGGCTCTCGTAATCGCCGTGCCGATCTCGCTTGGCATTGCGATCTTCTTGACAGAACAAGCGCCTCGAAGCATCGCAAAACCGATCGGCTTCATGGTCGAACTCCTGGCTGCGATACCTTCGGTCGTTTACGGCTTGTGGGGAATTTTTGTTCTTGCTCCGTTCATCCGAAACTACCTCGGGCCGCCGCTACAAGACTATTTGGGCTGGCTGCCGTTATTTCAGGGTCGCTTGACCGGGATCGGAATGCTCACCGGCGGATTGATACTTGCACTTATGATTACGCCGATAATCACTTCGGTCGTACGTGACGTTCTTCAGGCGGTTCCGACAACGCAGCGTGAGGCGGCTCTCGCTCTCGGTGCGACAAAATGGGAAACGACAATGATCGTTCTCGGCAACGCCGCGTCGGGAATTGCCGGTGCCGTTGTCTTGGGACTTGGCCGAGCGATCGGCGAGACGATGGCAGTAACGATGGTGATCGGGAATTCGCCGCAAATAACTGCTTCGCTCTTTGAACCGGCTTACACGATCGCATCCGTTTTGGCGGCAAACTTTGCTGATGCTACGAACGAAATTTATTTGAGCTCGCTGATCGAAATGGGATTGATCCTCTTTTTGGTTACGATCGTAATTAACGGGCTTGCGAAACTGATGATCATGAGCGTGACGCGAAAGTCTAACGCGGCGAGTCATGTTTAGGCTTGAAAGAAAATAGATGGAAGCTGTAAATTCTTCGATCCATTCAAAACGACGGATGGTCAATGGCGTAATGACCACCGTTACCGCTGTGTGCGCGGTCTTGGTCACAGGCGTGCTCTTGATCATTCTAGGTTATATTGCGGTCCAGGGATTTTCGTCAATAAGTCTTGAGTTTTTACTGGACACGCCGAAACCGGTCGGGGAAGGCGGCGGTATCGGCAATGCGATCGTCGGATCGGCGCTGATGACGCTTCTCGCGGCCATCATCGGGCTTCCTGTCGGTATCGCTGCCGGTGTCTACCTCGCAGAGTTTGGCAAGAATTGGTACGGCAACACGATCAGATTTATCGCTGATACTTTGATCGGTGTGCCATCGATCATTATCGGCATATTCATTTATGCTCTAGTCGTGATTCCGATGGGCAGGCAATCAGGACTTGCTGGCGGGCTTGCGTTGGCGGTTATTATGATCCCGATCGTCGCACGAACGACCGAAGAGATGATCAAGCTCGTGCCTAACTCAATGCGCGAAGGTGCGTTGGCATTAGGTGCACCGCAGTGGCGTGTTTCGTGGGATATTGTTTTGCCGGCAGCGGCGTCGGGCATAGCGACCGGTGCGATGCTCGCCATCGCACGAATCACCGGCGAAACGGCACCGCTTTTATTTACTGCACTTAATAGCCGCTTCTACAATTATTTTTACGATCAGCCGATGTCGTCGCTGACGGTTCAGATCTATAATTACGCGACCGGACCGTTCGAGGCGGAACATTCGATGGCGTGGGCGGCAACGCTTTTGCTCGTCGGTTTGATACTCGTTATTAATATTATCGTCAGATTTTTGACACGAAGGAAATATTAGATTTAAATGCGATCGGCCGGAAAACCGGGGAAGCAGATGACAAGTAAGATCACAATTTCAAACCTGGATTTCTATTACGGAAAAGAACAGGCACTTTACAATATTTCGCTCGAGATTCCCGAGCGCGAGGTAGTCGCATTCATTGGCCCCTCGGGCTGTGGAAAATCGACGTTCCTTCGAACATTGAATCGGATGAATGACACGATCCCGATCGCCTCCGTCAAAGGCACGGTGATGATCGACGATAAGGACATTTACGCGCCGGGAACCGACGTTGTTGCCCTTCGTAGAAAGGTCGGGATGGTCTTTCAGAAATCTAATCCGTTTCCAAAATCGATATTTGAGAATGTCGCGTACGGCATTCGCATCAATGGTATTCATTCGAGCAAGGCCGATCTGAACGAACGCGTCGAAAAGGCTCTACAGGATTCGGCTCTCTGGGACGAGGTAAAGGATCGGCTGAAAATGTCAGCGTTCGGCCTTTCTGGCGGACAGCAGCAAAGGCTTTGCATTGCGAGAGCTCTCGCGGTCCAGCCGGAAGTGATCCTGATGGATGAACCGGCGTCGGCACTCGACCCGATCGCGACGCAGAAGATCGAAGAACTCATTGTCGAATTAAAGAAGCAATACACGATTGTGATCGTTACGCACAATATGCAGCAAGCGGCCCGCGTTTCTGACCGAACTGCGTTCTTCATGCTCGGGAAACTTGTTGAATACAACAAGACCCAAAAGATGTTCACGAACCCGGAAGAGCGGCTGACAGAGGATTACATAACGGGCCGTTTCGGTTAAGGAAAATCGTGCTATAATTAAGGTTTTCGCTTTCACGCGTGGAAGCACACCGTAAGAATGGAACATAGAATAATCGACCAACAGTTAGACGTTTTGCGCGACAAGATATTACTTCTCGGCGGAGCGACCGAAGCAGCGGTGCACCGCGCAATGCAAGCTCTTACTGAGCGTGACAGCGAACTGGCGAAGCGTGTTTTGGAAGAAGATAAGGTGATCAACCAGATGGAGCTGGAGATCGACCGGATGAGTATTGAGATTCTCGCTCTGCAGCAGCCGGCGGCACACGACCTGCGTTTTGTTATCTCGGTTGCGAAGATAACGCCAATTCTCGAGCGCATCGCCGATCACGCATCGAACATTGCTGAGGCTGCGATCATCTTGAACAACGAGCCGCAGATCAAGAATTACGTTGATTTTCCGATAATGGCGCAAACGGCAGCCGACATGCTCCGAACCGCTCTAGATGCCTTCACGAATGAAGACGCACAGATCTCACGCGAAGTTATCAAGCGTGATAAGGAAATAGACGCAAGCTACCACCGTGTCTTTAACGAGCTTCTTGAATTGATGATCGAAAATCCGTCCGCTACAACGGTCGCCGCTCACCTTCTTTTCGTGGCGAAACATCTCGAACGTATCGGCGATTACGTAAAGGATATCTGCGAACTTAACGTGTACCTCCGCGAGGCCGCATTCATCAAACACGGTGGGTAAAGAATGCCCTAGATCATAGAATAGGGCGTTCGATGTATCCTACCGCTTTTTCATTTAGCAGGATCTTGCTAGTACCTCAAGCCTAGTTCTGACTAATCTTGATAGTCGATAATAAGATCCAAGTCCCAGATCTCGTCTGTGACGCTGATCGCGCGAGGGGCAAAACCATATTGTTTGGCCGAGACCGCGACCACATAAGTCTCCCCAACCCGTACGCCATCAAAGACAAAGTAACCGAATGTTGACGAACGCGCAGTCCGTGAATAACCGCGCATATCGGTAAAAGTAACGATGGCATTTCGAAGGGCGTAGCCACCGGTCGTCATTACTCTTCCTGCTACCTTTACACTGGCCGCTGTCGGCGGTAACAGCGTTGAGTTCGATGCCGAATTGTTGTTCGGGAGCGGGTCAGAGGTTCCAGGGGGCGGCGTGACCGACGCCGTGTTAACGAGGCGCCCAAGCGTCCCCAAAGGTACAGTCCCTGTGACGGTAAAAGTCGATTGGGCTCCCGACGGAAGATTGACTAGCGTGTCGATATCCCCTGTCCCGTTCGCAGTCAGACAGGTTCCCCCTCCACTCGCCCAGCAGGTCCACGTAAATCCGGAGATAGCGGACGGCAAACTGTCCCGAACGATTGCACCTGCTACATCTTCCGGACCGTTGTTGGTGATGGTTACTGTATAGGTAAGTGTCGAACCCGCGACATAAGGGTTTGGGGAACTCACCTTGGTAACAACCAGATCTGTCTGGCGGACGATCGGGTTTTCATCTGTCGCAGTGTTGTTTCCCGGGACGGGGTCAGTGACGCCTGTAGGTGGCGCGACGGTGGCCGTGTTTATGATCGAACCTGTTGCCCCGCTGGGAACTGTCCCTGTCACGGTGAATGTCACGGAGTTCCCGGCACCCGAACTAATGTTGATGGTTGCTGAAAGATCATTCCCTGTACCGCTCCCGCCGGCCGTAACTGCAGCTGAGCCGTTGACACCAGATGTCCAGGTCACGCCCGTGAGTTCCACCGGGATGATATCGCGGACAGTCGCACCGATCACGTTTGTTGGGCCGCTGTTAAAAACAGTAATTACGTATGTCAAGGCCGATCCCGCAACGTACGGTTTTGGCGAACTTGTCTTAATGATCGACAGATTGGCTTGCGATCCGCTTGGGTTGTTATCGGTTGCGGTATTATTTCCAGGTACAATATCGATGATGTCCGCAGGTGTGGTAACCGTCGCCGTGTTTGACAGGCTACCAGTAGTTTCCGGTGGGACCGTGCCTGTAACAGTAAAGATGGCCTGTGTTCCATTAGGAAGATCCACAAGGCGATTTATATCGCCAACCACAGGACCAGCGGTCCCGCACGACGCACCTGCCCCAACAGCGGAGCATGTCCATGAAAAGGTCGAAAACGGAGCCGGCAGGGCGTCGAAGACTTGCGCTCCGGTTACGTTGTTTGGGCCGTTATTGGTGACGACTATGGTGTAAGTCAGTGGCTCCCCGGCTATAAAAGGCTTAACTGAACTCGATTTGCTGATGGAAAGGTCTACCGGAAGGCGGATAGTCTTGCTTGCGACATTCGACGTGGTTCCGTTTGCCGAAGCAAAAGCCAGGTTCGTCACGGACCGAGCCGTAACGTCATCGGCTTGAACAGTATAGGTCGCCGTACAGATGATACTTTCACCAGGATCGAGATAGTCGTCGAGATCGCCGACGGTATTTACTGTAGGGCATGCTTCATCTGTAGATTTATCGTCTGCAACGGTGACCGGACCAAGCAGCGGAGCAAAACCGCTGTTGGTGACAAGGTAGCTGTAATGCAATACGTTACCTGCTCTGGAAAAATAGGTTTCGATCGCACTCTTAACGATCGTCAGACCTGTTGTCGAATAGACCGCGGTTGAGGAAGTTGACGACACCGTACCTGAGGCGTGTATGCCCGAAGCTGTTGCGACGTTTGGATGTGATCCGCCCACGGCCGCTACCGGTCCGGTAACGCAATACCTCGTATCCCCGACTACTAGTGGAACCATCCAGGTGCATGCTGCAGGGTCAGCACCCGAACCTGCCAGCGTCGGATCGCTCACACTAATTCCTGTAAAGGGAAGATCGCCGCCGTTGTAGATCGAAAATCTATAATAAACATCGCCGCCTGTTGGTACGCCGACAAACGTGAACCAGTCAACGCCGTTTGTCGAGATCTGCTTGTTGAGATCGATAACGGCGGTAGGACTATTTACGATCAATGTTCCCGATGCCGCGTTCCCACTCCCGCCCTCCGTGGACGCAATAGCGCTCGTGACATTGTTCTTGGAACCGCTCGTAGCTCCTGTGACCGGGACATTGAAAGTGCAGGAGCCATTTGCCGCGAGTGAGCCGTCTGTAAAGGAGATCGAGCCCGGAGCGGTCGTTGTAAGAGATCCCCCGCAAACTGCCGTTGGGCCGCTTGTCGCAACGGTAACCCCGGCCGGTAATGGATCAGTAAAACTTAGGCCGCTAAGTGAGCTGAGCTGATTCGGATTGCTGATCGTGAACGACAGGGTCGATGATTCGCCAGTAAGTATCGACGATGGGGAAAAAGCCTTGCCCAGATCCGGCGGAGCGATAACACTAAGCGAAGCAGTGGCGTAATTCGTCGAGACCCCGCCCTCCGCCGAAGAAATATAACCAGTGATATTGTTGTAATTGCCCGGACTCGTGCCCGTGGTGGCGACGTTGAATGTGCAACTGGCTCCCGCGGCCAACTGACCGCCTATCAGAGCGATTGTTCGGGTGAGGGACGATGTCGTCAATGAACCGCCGCATTGTGTGCTCGATGAAGTTGCGATGGACAAACCGGCGGGGAGGACGTCGTTGAATGCCACGCCGGTCAAAGGCTGGTTGCCGGCGCTTGTGTTGTTGAGCGTGAAAATCAGGGTTGAATTAGAGCCCCTTGTGATCGTGCTCGGGGAAAACAACTTTGTGATCGTAGGCGGCGGCACGGGAAGTCCACATCCGGAAAAGGTGACATTATCGATATAGAGCTGTCCAGAGCCCGCGTTGGCCCCGACAGCGTTAATACGAAAATACGTTGTTGCTGAGCCGGTGGCAGCGGCTGAAATGTTCGCGAGCGACTGCCATACACTCGTCAAACTAGATGAAGATCCGAAAAGTGTGTACGACCCGTTCGCACCAGTGGTGCTCGAATACACATATATCGTCGGTACAGAGGTACCGCCGGCGGTGCCCCAGTTGGTGTCTCTCAAATGATCGAGAGAGATCGCGACGCCCGAGAATTTGCTTGTATCGATAGAAAATCCAAAGTATGGAGCCGTATCGCCCGTCAGAGGTCCGGTTTTTGCAAAGCCTTGCCCGGTCCATGAATTTGGCGGGTTTCCCGTCGTCGAGATCGAGTTGGCCATACCTGTACTGGTTGACGCCGTTGCTGTT
Organism: Pyrinomonadales bacterium; assembly: GCA_038256005.1. Classification (GTDB taxonomy): domain Bacteria; phylum Acidobacteriota; class Blastocatellia; order Pyrinomonadales; family Pyrinomonadaceae; genus OLB17. Next base: position 5,636 of record JBBSKW010000074.1, on the reverse strand, counting down.
GCGACTCTGACAGACTTTGTAGTAAACGGCGGTGGCGGTCCCCCACTGCCTTGACCGGCAGCCGGCATGGACCATGTCGCTAGTGTCTGGCCGGGCGTGCAAGCAGGAGCGGACGAAACGGTTAGCGTGTCCTGTCCGAAATTTCCGGTGTCGGTCGACGTGTTTAAAAAGAGATTACCTGTGGTGTTGAGATAGGTACCCGCAGATGCGGCCGTCACATTTACACTGACCGTGCAGACGCTGTTCGGGGCAAGCGTGCCGTTCGAAAACGCGAGCGAACTTGCTCCAGCCAACGGTGCCGGTGAGAACGCTCCTGCACCACAGCCGTTATATGAAACATTCGGCGTGCCGGACACCAAAAGACCTGCCGGAAACATATCCGTAAAATTTACGCCCGTGAACGTTTCCGATGTCGGATTGGATAGGCGGATCGTCATCGCCGAACTGCCGCCCGGTGCGATCGCTTTCGGAGTAAATGTTTTCGACACCGACACCGATGCCGGGCTGACGATCTCAGCAACGCGAAAGCCTACCCCGTAGTCGGCATTGTAGTGAAAGCTACTTCCCGAGAAATCGTACAGAAGGCTGTTGAGGGATTGGCTGGTGCCGCCTCCGGCGATTATTTTTACGGTATAGGTGGTAATGACCGTTCCGCCGGCCTTACCGTCACCGCCGATGCATGACTTGTAGTTGGGACTGTTGATGTCGTCGTCCCAAAGGCAGGCATTTGCATATAGTTTGTCGCTTGGTGATGTAACGTAGGGCGAACTGTCGGCCGTATAGGTCGTATTTACGCCGAGGATCTGAAAGATAGTGTTAGGGAAGTTTATGAACCCCTCAAGCTGGTTGTACCCTTGCGTGGCGGTGTATCCGCTGAGTTCAATGTCGTAGGTATTACCCACGACCAGGGTCATCGAGCCGCCGGCCGGAACGAGTGTTCCATTAAGCCTGATCGACCTAATTCCATTTCGATTTTGTGAAATAAGCCGCTCTACAAAGAGTTCCCGAGCTAACGGTGTGCTTCCGGTATTACCCGACACCGAATCGGTTGCTGAAATGTGATATCGGCGTGACGTGTTGAATGGAGCCGGCCCCGCCGTCTTATCGACCTCGACCTCAAAATACGCGTCGGCGCAACTGCCGGCACCGATCGCACCCAGGGAGACCGATGTCAGCGAACCCGGTCGTAAGCTTACGTATTGATTTAGCGAGTCCCATGAAAATACCGCCGTGACATTTCCGAACCCCGTCGATCCTGCGTTACAGACCCGAGCTCCGACCGGGAAGCGATTGGGGCCGGTGGCTGGATTGTTGCTGTCGAGACCGACAATATTCCATGTGAGAGGCGTTACAGTTAGATCTCCTATCGCAAAAGTGTTGGGCGAAGCGCTGACCGAAGCTGCTTGCCTGTCTGCCATTTGAACTGCCAATATGCTCAAAATAAGAATTAAGAGCGGGAAGGCAAGTTGATATCGAAGCCGAAAAATAAAAGATGGAGTGAAATCTGCGTAGTGGTGAGGGAGTTTCATAATACAAGGTGAGGGCCGAGGTCGGGGAGACAGAGTTAGGACCGCAGCTTTGCGAAAAGCATTGACCAATTAATACATTTTCTGATTTCGAGTGAACCGCAAGACGGGCTGTAGGAGCGCGACTCTAAAATGAAACGGTTTGTACACCGTGCCATGTATATTACTGATAAGCCTTCCTACTGTCAAGAATATTGCACCGGATCCGGGGTGGTGGAGCGAAAGTATCGCAAGGAGATAGATCTGAAACCACCCTTGCCCAAACCGTTTCAAAGTGACATCATTTTATTTGGTGTTTTTGAGGAGAAACGATGTCTGTCGTAACACACGAAACTCGTCCAATAGAAGATTTTTTGGTGATGCCTGAGGTTGAACTGGCCGTAAGCATCGAAGCGGCGCGCGAGGCTCTGGGTGGCCGCGTCGTGATCCTGGGCCACCATTATCAACGCGATGATGTCATTCGTCATGCCGATCTTACCGGCGATTCCTACCAACTTTCCGTAATGGCATCGCAGACCGAAGCCGAATACATAGTTTTTTGCGGTGTTCATTTCATGGCTGAATCCGCGGATATTCTTGGAAAAGAACATCAACGCGTGATACTGCCGGATCTCGGTGCCGGCTGTTCAATGGCGGATATGGCGACGATCGATCAGGTCGAAGACGCATGGGAGCAACTTCGTGATATCGGTGTCCTGAAAAGTAAGGTCGCCCCGATCACGTACATGAATTCGTCGGCTGCGATAAAAGCATTCTGCGGACGGAACGAAGGGGTCGTTTGCACCTCGTCGAACGCGATCCCGCTTTTCGATATTTACCTGAAAGAATACGACAAAATGTTCTTCTTTCCTGACCAACATCTGGGAAGAAACACCGGTGCGAAGTTCGGCATTCCCCTCGATAAAATGGCGCTCTGGGATCCACATCAGGAACTCGGCGGTAACACCGAAGAACAACTGCACGAAGCAAAACTAATTCTCTGGCGCGGACACTGTTCTGTTCATGGACGCTTTAAACCGTGGCATGTTGATAAGATCCGTGCGGAAGTTCCTGGCGTTCAGGTTCTTGTTCATCCGGAATGTATGCGGGAAGTTGTCGAAATGAGCGATCTCGATGGCTCGACTTCCTTCATTATCAAAACGGTGGAGAATGCACCGGCTGGAACAAAGTGGGCGATCGGCACGGAAGTCAATCTGGTTACACGGCTCGCACAACGGTTTCCCGACAAAGAGATCCGTTTACTTGCACCCGACCTTTGTATGTGTGCGACGATGTACCGCATCGCCCCGCAGAATTTGGCGTGGGCACTCGATAATTTGACCGAAGGTGTGGTCGTAAACGAAATTGTCGTCGATGGCGAAACGAAGCATTTTGCAAAGATCGCTCTTGATCGGATGATCTCGATGACGGAAAGCAAGAATTAACCACAGAGCACACAGAAGTACACGGAGGTGAACATTCAGAATGTCTCTGTGACCTCGGTTTTCTCTGTGGTGAGAATCTCTTATGGCGGAGATCAAAGATAGATTGCCCGAAAATGTTTCGGGCAAATTCTTTGTTGACAGACAATGCATCGACTGCGATGTTTGCCGCGATACCGCTCCATCACATTTTACCCGCAACGACGAAAACGGATACTCCTACGTTCACAAACAACCTCAAACGCCCGATGAATTAGCACTTTGCGAAGAAGCAGAACAAGCCTGTCCGGTAGAAGCAATAGGTGATTTCGGAGCCAATCGCTAACGAAAAAGGCGGCCGCAATGACCGCCTTTCTTTATCCAATTTCCAAAACAAACTACGGTTGGTTCATCGGCGGCGGAACAAAATCCGGAGCAAAACCTAATGCTGCCGGGAATGTAGCAGCCGTCGGTTTAACGCCGTCGCGAACCCAAGCATCGATCGCACTAACTGCGGTGATCAATTGCGTGCCTGTGAAATTACAATGGCCGTTTCCGGTCGTGTACGTTTGAAACAACCGGTCGCCGCGTTTAGCGGCGTTGACAGTTTCAGCATACTCGTACTGTTGCGAAACCGTTACGAGCGGATCTACGATTGTGTGCATCGTTAATACAGGATTCTGGATCTTGCCTGAATAGTTCGAATTCCGCCTGAGATAGTTACGCGAGTATTTTGGAGCTTCTACATATGTTTGGCCATTCATCGCAAGTAGCCAGCCGTCAATAACGGGAAACGGAACGCCGTTCGCATTTAGATACAAACGTTCGCCCATCGAAAGGCTGTAATCGCGGTCGCGATTCTGAACTATCGGCCCGCGTGCCCGTCTTTCCAGTTCCGATCTTGCCTCCGTTGAAAAAAACATATCTGTGAAAAGCCAATTAGGATAAAAACCGGCTGGCGGTGTAATGCCGCGGCCCGGTGTTCCGGTAACCAATCTCAGGAATTCAAATTTCGGAAAATTTGCGGGACTGATTACCTCACTGATCAATTTCGGCTGAACTTCGGTCTCGAAATCGATGTCGTCGCGAATATCGCCGAATGATCCCCACGAAGAGGGCATTCCAAAAACGACGTCATATGCTAAAGCGAGGTCCCCAGCGGAATCCCAAGACTGTGTTGCACCGGCACCGACCGCGCACGCACAAAGAGCTCCGTCATAAATACCGCCGAATTGTTCCATGCTTTTAAAGCCGATAACGGTTCCCATCGAGAAAGCCCAGATTATGGTGCGCTCCGGTTTGCCGTAATTATCTTTGAAGTACGTAACAACATTTTTCAGATCCTGCACGCCTTCTTCAACCGCCCAACCATTGTCTTTGTAGGCCGATCCGGACAGGCCGTAACCCTGAGAAAGCAAGAAATTGGCCAACGCATCATTTGGGGCTATGTCAGGATTCCGGTTATCAATTTCGCCCGGATGATCGGCTTTGTCGCGATAGCCGTGGCCGTAAACTAGTAGAGTGCCGTTCCAGTTTACCGGAATTACAATACGGAACGGAGCACCATCGATCTCGCCGGAAACGTCGATCGGTTCGACACCGGCGGCAGAGACGAACTGAACCGAACAAAGAACCAAGAGAGCAACGAAAAGAACTATTTTTTTGTACACGTAAGAAGCCTCCCTGATCTGAATAGAGAAAACGAATGACTCGACGTATCGACGGTGCCGCCGGAATCGAACCGGAAACGGCACATCCAGCTTTCACGAGAAAAAAGGAGAAACGAGTCTGACCGAAAATTTAGCTAATAGTGAAATAACTTAGAGAATTTAATGTAGTTTACTCGGGTTCGGCGTGTTGTCAATAGCGTCGCAATAAATAATCACTATCATCGAAAGTCTTTCGACACAACAATTTCACATCCAACTAATTTTTGCATCTATACTATCTAAGACGGTGCTCACAGATCTTCCAAACACTTTTCTTCGAACATCGAGGGACATATGAAAACAAACATTTTGACGCTTCTATTTTTGATCGCTGTATCGTCTGTTACGGCTATATCGCAAACGTCATGGCTTGACCGCCCGATCACGACAAATTGGAACAACGGAAACGGTGTGATTCCGACCGCACCGCGCGAGTCGGCATCGTCGCCAAATTCGGAGATGTGCCGCAGCCAGATCCGCCCGTCGGAAAGCCTTGTAGATCGGGCCGTGACCCGAGCAGGTTGGTTCCTTTACGGGCCGAGTTACACCTACGGAACGATCACGATCGTAACAGCGATGGCGAGCGTTGACGGAATGTGCCGCCCGAACCAATACAACGGATTTGCGTTCGTAAACAATCGGTTCGCGGGAACACTTTCGCCGGTCGCGAGCGATGCCCGATCAGACGGCGCACTTAGCCGGATCAATTTTTTCAGTCCCGAAGATATCTACGTAGAATTCGCTCGATATTCCGACGACGATGCTCTCTGCTGTCCGTCGCGAACGAGCACGGTCAGCTATAGCGTCACGACCGGACCGCGTGGATTAGTGAAGGCTGAAGACGTTGATACAGTCGCTATTTGCCGTGATGGCGGGCTGGTTCAAACACAGGATAACGTAGTCTCCGGAACGGTTACATACCGCCAGCGTGTCGCTCTACCGCCGACGGCGGTGTTGACGGTTTCGCTGCTCGACGTTTCGCGAGCGGACGCTCCTTCGAC
>JBBSKW010000073.1:0-15066 GCA_038256005.1 Pyrinomonadales bacterium | reverse complement strand
TCGAATTTCGCCGAATCGAAATTTATGATCAGGATGTTGAGCGCGGCTACCAATTGATCGGCCGAAAAGTTTTCGGGTAATTTTTTCAATGCCGTATAGTAACAGCGTTCGGCTTTGTCCTCTTCGCCGATGCCGATCTCACTACAGTTTTCCGTTATGTCCGCTTCTTTTTCTTTACAACGGGCTATTACCTCATGGGCCTCACCGCTTTTTCCGTCGACAGTACGCGGCTCACATTCCTGTGTCGGATGAACAATGGTGATGACCCTTGAGCCCGGACGAAGCGGAAAGATCCGTTTTGAATCGTTGGCATCGGGCAGTCCCCATGATTCGTTATCCACACGGATCTCGCTTCCCGGCGGAGCGCTCTTTACGACAACCTCAAAACTCGTTGGCCGCGTTACAAAATAGAGAACGATGCCGAGGATCACGACCGCGAAAAAGAACATTATGAACAGGCCGGAAAGTATCCAGACCCAATTCGGAACGCCGCCTTTTTCCTTAGCTTCCTTTTCTTCGATTCGAGCCTGTTCGGTAGGGGTTGGCGGTAGATTTTGATACTTTGCGCGTTCTGCCTCGGGTAGTTGAAAATATGGCGTGGTCTTGTCGTTCGGCACGCCGAAATCGTCTGGAGAGCTACCAAAATCTGCCTCGAGGGCATTGTTGCGGGTTACGCCCCAGTCTGCCGCGGGAACGTTCTTTGCTCCCGGGTACACCGTTTTTCCCAAATCCGGACCGCTGGTATCAATTGGTTTAATATTAGTGACGGTCTTGCCCCAATCGTCGGGTGCCGGCTGACGCGGAAATTTATAATTCGTCTTGTCCCAATCCGAACTTCCCCCATCATCGGTCGGAAGGTTTATATTCGGCGTGGTCTTCGAAAAATCGTCAGGCGGCGGATTGTTCTTATGGTCGCTCACTAAAAAAGGGCTCCTCGGGCTACGAACCGAAGTTTGCGAGACGAGTTTACCACAATGTATGAAACTTTCGAGAAAGCGTAGGGATCGAGGGCGAATCCTATTGTTTGATGTTTGGAGGTTGTGCCTTTTTCGTGCGGACGGCAATTCCCGGATCCGCGACCAAGAACACATTTCGAGCATCGTAAGAAGACGTATTTACCGGAAGATACGAGAGCATATATCGATTTCGTCTAAGTTCGTCGCAAATCGCCTTTGCTGCCGTCGCTGCTTCATCCAAAGGGAAGGCACGGCCTCCGGTTCCTTCAATAAGCTGAGTGATCACCGCACTAGCCTTCGGCGAATTGCGGCGGTAGGCACCACCAGTGCGGTCGGGCAATTGAAGTGCATAAACGGTTACGTCGCGATTTTGCAGCTCACTTAAAACGTTTGTAAATTCGCTCTTACTTCCTCGGTCAAGGCCATCGCCGATTACAACAATAGCGGTCTTGCGAGTTCCCGGCATCAACGGCAACAAAATTTCACGGGTCGAGACTTCAAGGGCGTCAAACAAATGTGGGTTCCCTTGTTTTCGAAGAGTTGACAGAGATGCTTCCATCTTCTTTGCGTCGTCGGTCCATTCCTGAATTATTTCGGCCTTCTCGTCGTAGGCTATAACAAAAAGCTGGTCGCCATCGAAGATCTCGTAAACGAATTCCATCGCCGCATTTTTAAGCTTTTCAATGTCGGCACCGACCGTTTTTGAATTGTCGATGAGCAAGACTATGCGGGAAGGCGAAGGGTCATAGCTGAAGTTGCGAATTTTTTGTTCATTGCCGTTCTCATAAAGGAAAAGATTCTCGACACGGATCGGGTCAGTTTTGTCGTCCGTTCTTTTGGCAACGACGCTTATGATCGTTCCCTCAAGATCGCCGTAGCGAGAGCTGTGACGTGACTGCGCGGGAACAATTGGAGAGGCTATTAAAGCCAAAACAATTGCGGAAATGATTTTCGTCGCAAACGTCATTCTTTTGTCTTCGGTGTCAACGGTTTCTCGACTGCTTTTTCGGCGACCGATTCCTTTGATGCAGTTACCGATGCAGGGGTTGATTCACCGGATGAAGATTTTTCTTTTGCTGCATCCGACGGGGCATCTGAACTTGGCTTTCCAACGTCTTTCTTGCCTGCGTAATCGGTAACGTACCAGCCTTCGCCTTTGAGCTGAAACCCGGAAAGCGACCACTGTTTTTCAAGCTTCCCGCCGCAGCTTTCGCAGACTGTCAATGCGTTGTCGCTAACACTCTGACGTTTTTCAATGTGCACACCGCAATCGATGCACTTATACTCGTAGATAGGCATATGCTTTACAAAAGTTTACCGTTTGGCGAAACCGTATGCAAAAGGCTCGCGAATTTGAATATGTCGGAAATGCCGGCCCGTATTTGAATGTTGATCTGGGGAAATTAATTATGAAAGCTATTACTTTATTGATGTTTTTGTTTTTGGTGGGTGCCGCTAGCGGCGTGACGGCACAAGATAAGATGAAAGCCGTTGAAGCGGTGGCCAAGGTCGATCTTCAGCGGTATTCGGGAAAATGGTTCGAGATCGCAAAATATCCGAACAAGTTCCAGAAACAGTGCGTCGGCAACGTGACCGCGACCTACACTTTGAAGCCGAATAATAAGCTTGAGGTGCTTAATCAATGCTTGAAGAAGGACGGGACGATGGAATCGGCGAAGGCTGAAGGGAAGATCGCAGACAAGAAAACGAATTCAAAGTTGAAGGTGCGCTTTGCTCCCGGGTTCACGTCTTTCCTGCCCTTTGTCTGGGCTAATTATTGGATCATCGACCTTGATCCGGAATACAAATGGGTCGTTGTCGCCGAACCGAAACGAGATTATTTTTGGATCCTGAGCCGCGAACCTGAATTGAACGACACGACATATCAAGCGATCCTTCGGCGTGCCGAGGGGATGGGTTTTACACCCGGAAAAGTGGAAAAAACGCCGCAGGGTTTGGACGGATCGAAAGGAAACGTGTTGACCGACTGAAAAATCGAGCCGCACAATGAATTAGGTGTGCTGTACGGAAAAGGAACCGTGTTGCACGCCTAAAGTTCGTTTTGCACCGCGACTAATAATTGGTAGCGGTGTTCATTTCAACCTCGCTTTCGTGCTCGGCCAGAAACCGCTCGGCGTCGATCGCCGCCATACAGCCGGTTCCTGCCGCAGTGATCGCCTGTCGGTAATAGGCATCCTGGGCATCGCCGCAAGCGAAAAGGCCCGGAATATTTGTAGCCATCGTCCGGCCTTCGGTCTTCAGATAACCAGTCTCATCCATCTCAAGCACGCCTTTGAAAAGGTCTGTGTTCGGCTTATGCCCGATGGCTACGAAAACGCCTTCTGTCGGATGATCGAACGCTTCTTTCGTCTGATTATTCAACAGCGAAATGCTTTGAACGCCTGCCTCTTTCGATCCGTTTATCGCCGTAACTTCAGTATTCCACATCACGCTGATCTTTTCGTGGTTCATCACGCGATCTGCCATAATTTTCGACGCCCGAAACTCATCGCGGCGATGAATCACATCTACCTTTGACGCAAATTTGGTCAGGAACAAAGCCTCTTCCATCGCAGTGTCGCCGCCGCCGACCACGACGATCGGCTTCCCGCGAAAGAAGAATCCGTCGCACGTCGCACACGCAGAAACACCGTTTCCGCCGAGGCCTTCTGGCACCGGTTCTTCGCCTGGAACGCCAAGCCACTTGGCCGATGCTCCGGTCGAAATGATCAGTGTATCGGCCTTGATCATGGTCGTAACTTCATCCGCATCCGCGCTCTCCTTTCCGAAAAGCGTGAATGGCCGCTCCGACATATCGACGCGGTCGATCCATGTGTTGATGATCTCAGTTCCGAACCTAACCGCCTGGTTCCGAAACTGATCCATTAGTTCCGGGCCCATAATACCGTCGGCAAAGCCGGGATAATTTTCAACATCGGTCGTGATAGTCAATTGTCCGCCGGGCTGCGGGCCATCGATCACAAGCGGTTCAAGCTGTGCACGCGAAGCATATATTGCCGCGGTCAATCCGGCAGGCCCGGAACCAAGTATCACGACCTTTCGATGGAATTCATTTATAGCCATAATCTTTCGAGACATTCTGATCTTTATCTACTCCAATTATATCACCAAACAAATCGGCATTCTTTCGGGCGTGCCGAAATTCAAATCTAACGCTTATGGTTCGAATGTAATATCTCGAAGATCTTACGAGTTTATTCCCCTTAGTTTACGCGTTTTGTAACTTGGAAATTATTTTAGTATCCGTGCTATTATTAGGGCGTTTCTATTTCGCGCGATTTCTTTACTTCAACAATGCTGCCTTCGACACAGCCTCAATTTGAGGAAAAGCGGTTTGCCCTGCGCATGGCTCTTCGGTTGCCGATAGTTGTTTCGGGGCGTACCGAAGACGGCGCCGCATGGAGCGAACCGACCGAGACCGATGATATTTCGACGCTCGGGGCACTTTTCCAGTTAAACCAACAGATCGAGCAGGGTGAAACGCTTTACATTCGGTCACATCGGCCTGACGGCGTCCCGGTTGAAGTGAAAGCAAAAGTAAAGCGTCTCTCGCCGGCAAATTATGGCACGTCGCGTGTCGGCGTTTCTATCGTGGAATCTAAGGATAATTGGCTAAGGCTTTTTGTGGCTTGGATCGCCGATGACAACGTTGTCGAAGGCCAAAGCGAGTGATCAGATTTTCAAAGCTCCGATGAGGCGACCGGCCGAAATGCCAGTCGTTTTTTTATGTCAAAATACGAAACAATCACAGTTGAAAAGCGGGACGCGGTTGCGATCCTGACGATCAATCGACCCGACAAACTTAATGCTCTCAGCAGTGCGGTTCACAAAGACGGCGTTGAAGCATTGAACGAATTGAAGTATGACGACTCGGTTCGGGTTGTTGTTATAACCGGTGCAGGCGAAAAATCGTTCGTCGCCGGTGCCGATATTTCGGAGTTTGAAGGCAAGACGCCGATCACTCAGCGGTCGACCTTCTTCGAAACCACACTCTTCAACTCTATCGACGTTTTTCCAAAGCCGGTTATTGCTATGATCAACGGCTTTTGCCTCGGCGGGGGTAATGAACTTGCATTAGCTTGCGACCTACGAATATGTAGCGAAAACGCCCGGTTTTCGCAGCCAGAGATCAATTTAGGCATCATGCCCGGCGGAGGAGGAACGCAACGGTTGACGCGTTTGATCGGCGAGGGACGGTCGATGGAAATAATGCTGACCGGCGACATGATCGATGCCGAAACGGCTCATAAATTTGGGCTTGTGAACCACGTTTACCCAGCCGAACAGCTAGAGGCGGAAACGATGAAGCTGGCGAACAAGATCGCTGGAAAGGCTCCGATCGCGTTGCAGCTTTGCAAAGAAGCGGTGAAATTTGCATCGCGTTCCAATCTGGACGAAGGCTTACGGCGCGAGGTAGACCTATTCGCGATCTGCTTTTCGACGGAAGATAAGGTTGAAGGTGTGTCGGCGTTTCTCGAGAAAAGAAAGCCGGAATTCAAAGGTCGATAGAATAGAATTACGGATTAAGGATTGTTTGCTAAGTCGTAATTCGTAATTTATAATTTTGACTTGCGTTTGGGGACGTAGCTCAGATGGGAGAGCGCTGCAATGGCATTGCAGAGGTCAGGGGTTCGATCCCCCTCGTCTCCACCAGATATTAAACAATCAGGACGCCCGCTCGAGGCGTCCTTCTTAGTTCAATACATTACTCGCTTCGTCGTCGTCTCCGTTTATACGTTTCGTTGCCTCCGCCGAAATATGCGATCAACATAACGACGAGGTGCGCCGCGAACCAGATATTTTCATAGCCCATGGTCTGATAGATGTAGATCAAGATGAGAACACGCGGGGCAAATATGCCGAGAAGAAGATCCGCCCAATTGGGTACAGTATTCGCGGGAAATGTGCCCATAAATAGATAAACGAGCATCACGATCCGCGGAAAGAAAAGAGAAAAAAGCAAAAAATAGAAATCCATTTTCAAACTCCTGGGGCGATTATACTCCTACCGGAACTTCTAGCCTCGGCTAATTTGCCCAGAATCATTGTAACTCTAATAAATATTGATTTCTTAGTAGAAAAAAACCGATTGGAAAGTGTATCCTTATATGTTAGTCGTTTGGTGTTACTGGCATCTCTTGACTCTTACCTTTTCGGTGTTTTGGGGCCGCGCCGGCACATTCCATAAATTAGTTGGTTCACGCGAAGGTTTCGCGGCGAATGAGATAGAAAATGGCATTAAAAAACTTATTTAGTTTATTTTCAAGCGATCTTGCGATCGATCTTGGAACCGCAAATACGCTGGTTTACGCGAAGGGCCGCGGCATTGTCGTTAGCGAGCCGTCGATCGTGGCTATCAACAAGGTGACCAATCAAGTTGAGGCTGTCGGACGCGACGCGAAGGAAATGCTTGGGCGAACGCCTGGCAATATCGTTGCGATCCGGCCGATGAAGGACGGAGTTATCGCAAACTTTGAGGTGACGGAGAAGATGCTTCAGCATTTTATCCGCAAGGCTCATAACGGCAAAACCTGGGTTCGGCCCCGCGTGGTGATCGGAATTCCGTCCGAGATCACGCAGGTTGAACGCCGTGCCGTAGAAGATTCGGCCTATCGTGCTAAGGCGTCCGAGGTTTATTTGGTCGAAGAGGCGATGGCGGCGGCGATCGGTGCCGGTCTTCCGATCACCGAACCGCACGGCAACATGGTCGTCGACATCGGCGGCGGAACTACCGATATTGCCGTAATTTCGCTCTCCGGTATCGTTTATTCGCGGGCCGTACGTGTCGCCGGTAACGAGATGGACGAAGCGATCACGCAGTACATAAAGCGTAAATACAATCTTTTGATCGGTGAACGGACGTCGGAGGCGATCAAGATCGCATTGGGCTCCGCGTTTCCCCTTGATGAGCCGCTTTCGATGGAGGTCCGCGGCCGAAACCTGATCGAAGGTATTCCGAAGACGATAACCATGACCGACGAGGAGATCCGTGAAGCTCTTTCCGATTCGATCTCGACTATCATCAACGCCGTGCGTGTGGCTCTCGAAAGAACGCCCCCCGAGCTTTCTGCGGATATTGTCGAACGCGGGATCGTTCTTACGGGCGGAGGTGCTCTGCTCAAGAATCTCGATAAGCGGCTTACGATCGAAACGGGACTGCCAGTGGTGATCGCCGATGATCCGCTCTCTTCGGTGGTGCTTGGCACTGGCAAAATGCTTTCGGATATAGAACTTCTGAAACGGGTCAAGTGGGATAATTCATTGATAACAGGCGGTTAAGTTCGTTCGAAGTTCAAGGTTCAGGGTTACGACTTAACCTTGAATTTTGAGCCTCGAATCCTGAACTCAATTAATGGTTGAACGAAGTCAAGAAGAAGTTTGGAAATTGACGCCGTGGCTGGTGATCGTTCTCTGCCTGGGAAGCTTTGTTTTGATGGCATTTGACGCCCGGGAGATCAATTCCGGCCAGCGGATCATTCGCGTTTGGACCCAAACCGCGGCCGACTTTGTTCAATCGCCGGTGACGACACTCAGTTCGTCGTTCGCCGGCTACTTCGGATCGATCGCTAACCTTCGTTCAGCTCAGGACGAAAATCAACAACTAAAACAGCGCGTACAGGAGCTTGAGGTTGAGCTCAAAAGCGGCCAGGAACTTACGTCCGAGAACGAGCGGCTTCGCGGCCTTCTGGGGCTTCGCGAAGAAAGCAAATACAAGGTCTTGCCGGCGCGTATCATTGGCAGAGACCCGTCAGTCTGGTTCGAATCGTCGATCATCAACCGGGGTTCGATGGACGGCGTGAAGTTAAATATGCCGATCGTGAACGACGGCGGACTCGTTGGTCGTGTTACGGCCGTCGGCCCGCTTACTGCACAAATTGATCTGATCACACACGATAAATCAGGTGTTGGTGGAATCGTCGGCGAGATAGGCGGCACGAATGCGCTCGGTGTTGTCGGCGGAACAGGTAAACGAACCGAGGTCGAAATGCGATACGTTCCGGGTTCTGTTGAGGTACAGATCGGACAGGTCGTTCATACCTCAGGTCAAGACGGCATTTATCCGGCGGGGTTGAAGATCGGCGAGATCGTTGAAGTTCGGTCGGGTTCGGCCACAACTCCTCAGCTTATTTTCCTTCGCCCGGCGGCACGGATCGATTCGATGAAAGAGGTAGCGGTTCTTTTGTACGAACCTCCGCCAAAGGGTGAATTCGATCAAAAGATCCCAAACGCTTTGAAGGACGTCAAAGCTAAATGAACAACCTTAAGATCACGATAGCTTTGATCATCGCCGTCATGCTTCAGTGGACATTGCGAAACGTCGCCGAACCGTTTGCCTATGTAGATTTTCCATTAATCGTGGTGGTTTACGCCGCACTGCAGCGAGACGCGATAAAGGCTATCTTTTTCGGTACGTTCGCAGGCCTCGCGATCGATGCGTTGAGCGGCGGCCTTCTTGGTGCAAACGCGTTTACGAAAACACTTCTAGCCTTTTTTGTTTCTGAGCTTGCGAGACGCGTCTATATGGACAACTTGCTCCTCAGAATACCCGTCATAGCAGGAGCATGTTTGCTCGACGATCTGATCTATTACGGTCTTCACAGGTTGTTTGGCCAGGCACCCTCGGGCGATGTTTTTGTTACCGTTGCCTATTCGTTAATCGGCACGACCATCTCTGGAACTGTGGTTTACATAATTCTAGATTATTTTCTCTCGGATCAAACACGTTCGCGAAAGAGCGATGTCTTTCCGAAACGGCGAAATTCGCGGCGACGCAATCCCATTCGGCTCGGAAAATAGCATCTGGCTAACTTTATATGAAGCTGAACGAATCGACACAGAATCTGATCTTTAGAATTGGCACGATACAGATCGTTGTCTTCCTTCTACTCGGCATACTTGGAGCAAGGATCTACTACCTTCAGGTTGTGAAGGGCGAATATTATAGCGAGCGAGCCGAAAATCAGCGCATTCGCCTGATCCCGATCCCGGCTCCGCGAGGAGCGATCTTCGATCGTAACGGAAAGATACTTGTGGATTCGCGCCCGACATTCAACGTCGTTCTATCCAATGAACCTACCAAAACCATTGACGTGGCCGACCGGATCGATGATTACGCGTCGGGTTTGTCTCTCGAAAAGATCTATGTGGTCGAGCGGCTGACTGCCATCAAGAAACAAAACGATTTTGAGACCTTGGTCTTGAAAGAGAATGTTTCTATGCAGGATATTGCCTGGGTCGAATCGCATTCGCTCGAATATCCTGAACTGCGGATCGAGATCAGGCCGCAGAGGTTTTACCCGCACGGCGAAATGCTTGCACACGTGCTCGGTTACGTTGGCGAGATAAGCCCGAAACAACTCGAAGCTGAAGAGTACAAGTCAAAGGGTTTCCGCCCCGGAGATATTATTGGAAAGGGCGGGCTCGAGCAATCTTATGATGAATTCCTTCGCGGCCGGCCGGGTTACCGGAAGGTTATCGTTGATAGTCGCGGACGTCTTCAATCTGAGATCGAACGCATAGAACCGCAATCGGGTCAAGACATGGTCTCGACGATCGATCTCGACCTGCAGATCGCGGCCGAAACTCAGTTACAAAATTCTGCTTCAAAACGCGGGACCGTGATTGCAATGGATCCGCGAAACGGCGAACTGCTTGCCCTTGCTTCGGCGCCATCGTACGATCCAAATATTTTCGTCCAGGGCAGTAAGACCAAAGAAGGGAGAGCGAAGATCGCGTCGTATTGGCAGGACGAAAGCCGCCCTCTTTATAACCGCGCGACACAGGGTCGATATCCGCCCGGCTCGACCTGGAAGATTCCGATGTCGGTCGGCGGGTTCCAAAGTAATGTGATCACGGTCAAGAACTCGGCGATCGCGTGTGGTGGTGGTATTCAGGTTGGGAGTAAATTTACGAAATGTCTAGGTAGCCACGGAACTCCGTCGCTGGTGCCGGCAATATCGCGATCGTGCAACGGTTACTATTATCGGCTCGGTTTGAAAATGGATATCGATAATTTGATAACCATGATCGAAACGTTTGAGTATGACCGGGTGACCGGGATCGATATTCCGAACGAAAACGTCGGCCAAACACCGAAGAGCTGGCGGCCGATCGTGGAAAAGCGTGAGGGCCGTTGGTCGGATATCCGTACTGTGTATGCCTCGATCGGCCAGGATACGGTCGTCGTCACGCCGATCTCGATGGTCCGGACGATCGCCGCTGTTGGAAATTTCGGAAAAATGTATGTTCCGCACTTTCTAAAGGAATTCAAAACTATCAGTGCGACCGAACAGTTTGAGGAGCGCGGAGGCTTTGGGTTTCAACGTCCTGAGCCGAAAGTGATCGAGATGACGGCAGAACAGCAGAAAATGATCGCGACCGGTATGGCCGAAGCGGTAACCGGCGGCACTGCCCGGGTCGTGAATGTTCCGGGCATGAATGTCGCGGCCAAGACCGGGACCGCACAGGCAGCAGAGATCAAGACTGGAAAGAAAGACCATGCTTGGATAGTTACATTCGCACCCGCCTTTGAACCTAAAATAGCAGTCATTGCGCTGATAGAAAATGTCGGATTCGGTGGAACACATGCCGGTCCGGCGGTAAGAGGCGTTTACGAAGCTTACGCATTGAAGCATGGAATTTCGGTAACCGAAAGAACGGAAGTAGCCCGGCGATAGCAAGAAATGGTTGCAATTATCGACAGACGTGATCTGCGTGATTTCGACTGGCTGACATCTTTGTTGGCCGTCGCGATCGCCGCGTTCGGTGCCTGGCAGATCTATAATGCTGTGCCGAGCGAAGGCTATTGGTCCAAACAGATCATCGGTATTGGGATCGCAGTATTCGCTTTTGTGGTGGTCGCCCTTTCAGACTATCGCCGCATTATCGAAGCGGCTCCATTCTTTTACGCCTTTGCGATGTTGCTTCTGCTGCTGGTACTCACGCCGCTTGGTGTAGAGGTTAATGGGCAACAGGCGTGGCTGCGGCTTCCGGTGATCGGACAGTTTCAGCCATCGGAATTTGCGAAAGTTCCAACCGTATTCATGCTCGCGAAATACTTTGGCGCTAGAAGAGCCGGCACCCTTAGGCTTAAAGAAGTTCTCGTCGGCATGGCAATACTTGCAGGGCCGGTCGGCTTAATAATGCTTGAGCCGGACGCCGGACAGGCTTTGACCTATTTCCCTATACTTGGAGCGGTGCTTTTCCTTTCGGCAGTTAAGATCCGATACGTTGTCCTCGCGTTCGTTGCTGCCGCAATATTTATTCCGACGGCGTACATCGCCGGCGTTCAGGCAGGCGTGATAAAGCGATATCAGCAGGAACGCATCATGGCGATAATCGACCCGGAAAGTGCAGATCCGCGCGGTTATGGTTACAGTACGGTCCAGTCGATGATCACGGTCGGCAAAGGCGGCCTTGCAGGAATGTCAGATGGCGAAACATCGCAAAGCGTCCTTAAATTCTTGCCCGAGCCGCAAACGGATTTCATTTTTGCCGTAACTGCTGAGAACACGGGTTTTATCGGATGCGTTTCGCTCCTGTTTGCCTACGCATTATTGCTTTCAAGGCTGATCGCTGGTGCACGTGATGCTAACGATCGCGCCGGAATGCTTGTTATAATGGCGATAGCGACATCGATGGCGTTCCAGATATTCATGAATATCGGAATGACGCTCGGGTTCTTGCCGGTGATCGGTGTGCCTTTGCCGTTAATGAGCGCAGGGCTGTCGGCACTACTATCGATCTTTATTGCGATCGGCTTTGTGGTCAGCATAAAAATGCGGCGATTTGTTAATTAGTTTACCTTTAAGTAGTAGGTGTTATGGCTAGAGAAAGAAAGATAGTTGAACGAGAAGTTCGTTCGGTCGAGCGAAGAGGCGGTTTGGGTGCACGGACAGTTTGGGTGCTGATGGCGTTGCTTTTAGCTGGCTCGGCGGGAGCTCTCACCGGTCTTTTGGGTTCGTATTATCTCAACAACTCTCGCTATTCGGTCGAAGTTTCAGCACTCGCCAGCTATCGGCCGCCGCAAGTTACGACGATCTATGCCGATGACGGCGAAACGGTTTTAGCTGAATTCGCTATCGAAAAGCGCATCCCGATCAAAGAACAAGATATTCCGAAGAACGTTGAAAACGCACTGCTCGCGATCGAAGATTATCGTTATTACGACCACATCGGGATCGATCCTTACCGGATCGTAGGCGCCGTTTACAAGAATTTTACGACCGGACGAATGGAAGGCGCTTCGACCATTACGCAGCAGCTTGCAAAGAATCTTTTCCTCTACAAAGACCAGACCTACACGCGAAAGCTAAACGAGTGGATGGTCGCGCTTCAGATCGAACGATTTTATACAAAACGGCAGATCCTCGAGATGTACATGAATTACGTCTTTCTCGGGGCCGGCGCGTATGGATTCGAAGCGGGTGCGAGAACCTATTTTGGCAAGTCGTTGAAAGATCTGAATCTTGAAGAATCTGCTTTACTCGCCGCGATTCCGAAATCGCCGGAATATTCGCCAACGCGTAATCGTGAAAAGGCAACGATGCGTAGGAACATCGTGCTCGACCAGATGGCAAAGTACGGCTACGTTACTCAGGCCGAAGCCGATCGGGCTAAGGCGACCGAGATCAAGCTCGCCGACACGGCTTATTACCAGTCGCTTCCTAAATCTACCGCGTGGGATTATCCGGTCGAAGAGATCCGAAAATATTTGGAAGATAAGTACACGACGCGCGTTGCGCAGGGCGGACTGAAAGTTTACTCAACGATAAACGTTGAAGCACAAAAGATCGCAACGAAGTCCATACGTGAACGGCTTCGTACCTTCGACAAGGGCCGCAAATGGCGGTCGGATTATCAGAACATTCTTCGCGATGCCGAAGGCCAGCCGCTGACCGACGAGAAAGAGATCGAAAAGACCTTGACCGCTTTCAAGCATGCCGATTGGTACGGCGACGAATATGAGGAAGGCGAGTACATTAAGGGCCTTGTAATGAAAGCGAATCAAGCATCTGATCAGGTTGGTGTGCGATTCGGTAGGTTTAAGGCGATTGTGGGAAAAGCTAATATGGGTCGCAGCGGAAAGCGGCCGATCGACGAACTGAAGCCCGGATTTCTTGCAGAGTTCTTGCTCAAAAAGGTCGATGTAGATACTAAGACGCTTGAGGTCGAACTTCAACAGGTGCCTCAAATACAGGCCTCGCTCGTTTCGGTCAACGCAAAGAATGGCGAGATCGTTTGTATGGTGGGTGGCTACGATTTTCAAACCAACAAATTCAATAACGCCACTCAGGGTTTGCGGCAGACCGGTTCTGCTTACAAGCCGTTTATCTACGCCGCTGCGGTGGAAGACGGAATGACGCCTGACATGCTTGTCAGCGGAGCTCCGATCAAACGTGGCGGGTGGCAGCCCTCCAACTACGATGGAACGCCTAGTCATCCCAACGTTCCGATGAAGATCGCGTTGGCAAAATCATACAATCTCGCGGCAGTGCATCTGCTTGAGCAGGTCGGCATACAAGCGGGGGCTCAGATGGTCCGCCGGTTTGGTATTGCCCAGCCGATGGCTCCGAGCCTTCCTTCAGCGCTAGGTGCTTCAGAGGCATCCGTGCTGGATATGGTGGCTGCTTATTCAGCGTTCCCAAATAAAGGCGTTCGCGTTCAGCCGCACCTTATTCGAAAAGTATACAGCCGCGATGGAACGCTGCTCGAAGAATTTGACGGTTCGAGCTCAAAGGTCATGAACGAATATGTTGCGTTGACGATGGTCGATATGATGCGCGGCGTGGTTCAGGGCGGCGGAACGGCGACGAACGCAAGTGCGTCCGGACATCCATTGGCGGGCAAGACCGGAACCGTGAATAACCACACCGACGTTTGGTTCATTGGTTATACACCTACCTATTCTACCGGTATCTGGATGGGAAATCCTGAACGCAAAGAGTCGCTCGGCAGAGGTATGACTGGCGGTGGCGGAGCCGTTCCGTTCTTTAATGCATTCATGGAGCCGTTCATGAAGGACAAACCGCGGGAGACATTTCCGGCGGTGCCCCCTATGCCCGCCGAAATGCGTGCGCGAATGGAACGTAACAAACGTGAGGAACTCGAAAAGCTTGCTCGGGCAGACGTTGCGGCGGTTAGATCTGGCGCGTCCAGCACAAAAACAACCGAACCCGCTCTGCCGCCGGCTGATGGAGCCGCTCCTCCCGCCACCGACGCGGGCGCTGGTACCGGTTCCGGCCCGCCACCGGAAACTGATCGTCCTGTGGTCATCAAACCACCGCCACCGCCAGCCGCTGTCCCTAAGCCGCAGGAGCAGCCGCAAGGCCAACCCGAAGGCAGCCGAAGGCGCGGGAAGAAAGGCGACGGAAAATAAAAAGAGGGACCCAATTCGGGTCCCTTTTTTGATTCCAACGATCAACTATCCATTCGTGAATCTTCCTAAATAATACGGAAGCATCTTCCGCCACCAAGGCCAGTCGTGAGCGACGTCGTGGCCCCAAAGTTCTAGTAGATGCGGAATGCCTTTGGCATGAAGTAATCCTGAAAGTTCGCGGCTGCGGTCCGGAGCTTCGTAGTTTCCCTGGCCTGAAACAATAACGATCGAATCTGCCTGGCGAAGCCTGGGAAGGTGGAAATCGTCGCCCAAGTTCTTCAAGTACATCGCAGGATTATTAAAATAAACGTTGTCGTCGTAATAACCCTTATCGAGATAATTGTAGATGTCGTAACTGCCGCTCATCGCGATCGTGCCGCGGAAATTATCTGAGTGCTTGAAATAGGTGTTGGCAGCCAGAAACGCGCCCAAGCTCGCTCCGGTCGTTAGCGGTTTCGCATCGTCACCGCATTCGTTGCGGATCAAAGGCAAGACCTCTTCCATTATGTAATTGTCATAGCGCGACAACATTTCGACCTTCCAGCCCGGGTGGGATTCGCGATTAAGCAGGCTGTATTTGTTGACTGAATTTATCGAATAGGCTCGGATCAGACCCGCATCGATGAAATCCTTGATAGCATCGACCAAATAAAATCGCTCGTACTCAAGATAATCCGCTGCTGCGGTAGGGAACATTAAAAGCGGATAGCC
>JBBSKW010000072.1:0-15197 GCA_038256005.1 Pyrinomonadales bacterium | reverse complement strand
TCGGTTTTGTAGAGGTAGGAACCGTAACCTACGAACCGCAACCCGGCAATGATAAACCCCGAATGTTTCGCCTTCCGGCCGATCACGCACTAATAAATCGGCTCGGCTTCAACAATGAAGGTGCGACCAACGTCGCAACCCGATTGGCCTCGTTAAGGCAGAATTGTATCGTCGGGGTGAATATAGGAAAAAATAAGTCTGTTCCAAACGAGGAAGCCGTTGAAAACTATTTGCTGAGTTTCGATCTTGTACATCCAGTCGCGGACTACGTTGCAATAAACATCTCGTCACCAAACACGCCCGATCTTCGCGAACTCCAAAAAGGCGACAGCTTGGATGAGTTGGTTTCGGCGATTCAAAAACGCAACCTGGAACTCGGCAAAAAACCTCTGCTCGTTAAAATTGCACCGGATCTTTCTGACGGCGAGATCGAAACTGCGGCCGACAAGTGCTTAGTGCACAACATCGATGGCATCATTGCCACAAATACAACGATTTCTCGTGCTGGCCTCAAAACGACCAATGTCGCTCGGTTCGGTGTCGGAGGCCTGAGCGGGGAACCTCTAAAAACACGCTCAAACGCGGTAATTAAACTGATCTACAAACATACAAAAGGACAGCTTCCGATAATCGGCGTTGGGGGAGTTTTTGATGGCAAGGATGCATTTCAAAAGATCGCGAATGGCTCATCGCTGGTTCAAGCTTATACCGGATTTGTTTACGGTGGGCCGCGATTTCCGGCTGACACACTAACTGCACTTTCTTCGATGCTCAAAGAACACGGGTTTACTTCACTAATTGATGCGGTCGGATCAGAAGCGGGGTTGTAGAATTCTGCTCATTTGTAGTTCTAGATCTGGTTTGACACCTACTCTACAGAGACTATAATTAAGAGTTTGCTCTCAAGGATGGACGTATTCCTTGTATGCACCGGTTGGAATGATCATCGACCTTAACAGTATTCAAGGGAATCATGGGGATTTTAACGTTGAGTTATCGCCCAGTGAGTTTGATCTCGAAACGGATGGTGTTTCGGTATCCGCCCCAATTCGGTCTGAGGTTACCGTAACGAAAGGTGCCGATCGTCTGAAGGTGGTGGGTAAAGTCGCCGCTGATCTGGAGATCGATTGTTTAAGGTGTCTTGAGCCGTTTGGGCACGAGTTGCGATTTGAATTCATTGCCGGTTTTGTGCCGCCGGAACACTTTACAACGGATGGCGAACATCAGGTTTCGGGCGAGGATCTAAACGTGGACGTCATCGAAGACGATAGGCTCGACCTTGTAGGACTTTTGAAAGAGCAAGTCTTGTTAAATCTGCCCGAATCGGCTTATTGCCGGGATGATTGCAAAGGACTTTGCGATAAATGCGGTGAGAATCGCAATTTGATAAATTGTAGCTGTAATGAAAAAGAGATAGACCCGCGTTGGGCCGCTCTTAGAAATTTGAAATAATTCCAAATTTCGTGTTCCGAGTTGATCGACCATTTCTGCAATTTGAAATTTGAGATAAATATTATGCCAAATCCAAAACGAAGACATTCACACTCACGTACGCGTCAGCGACGTGCACATGATGCGCTGAAAACGCCGCAGTATCTTGTTGACAAGAATACCGGCGAAACAAAAGTGCCGCACCGCATCGACCCGAAAACGGGTATGTATAAGGGCCGTCAGATCATCGATGTTAAAGACGCAGAATAACTTTTGAATTTTCAAAACATTTAGGTTCTAATTCTTGTCAATGACTGACCAAAACGCCGGAATTCTCGGAATGGGACATTCGTATCCGGAAGGCATTTTAACGAATGCCGATCTGGAAAAGATCGTCGAGACCTCCGACGATTGGATAACCTCGCGTACCGGGATCAAACAGCGCCACAAGGCCGCCGATAACGAATATACTTCTCAATTCGGTTCTGCCGCAGCTAAGCAAGCATTAGAGCGTGCCGGATTAAAACCGGAAGATATCGACATTATTGTCTGCGCGACAACAACGCCGGATCAAATAATGCCGTCAACCGGTGCGTTGATCCAGGCCCAGATCGGTGCAGTTAATGCGGCGGGAATGGACGTGTTTGCGGCATGTTCAGGCTTCCTTTATGGCATGACGATGATCGAATCGATGATTCGTACCGGCCAGATCGAACACGCATTGGTGATCGGCGCTGAAGTGCTTACAAAATACGTTGATTACACTGATCGCGGAACATGCGTGATCTTTGGCGATGGAGCCGGAGCGGCAGTTCTCGGCCCGGTTCCCGCCGGTAAAGGCATACTCGCAACGAAGATCAGGTCCGACGGCCGCTACGAAGAGCAGCTTTATGCGCCGGGCGGCGGAACAAAACTCGGAACAACCCACAAGACGATCGATGACGGCGAGCATTTCTTCAAGATGAAGGGAAACGAGCTTTTTAAGGTCGCGGTGCGCTCGATGGCGGATATTTCGGCCGAGATGCTTTCGAAAGCCGGTTTGACGGTGGAGGATGTCGATATTGTGATTCCGCACCAAGCTAATCAGCGGATCACCGATGCTGTCGCATCTCGACTCGGCGTTCCGGAAGAAAAGGTTTATTCAAACATCGCGTATCACGGAAACACCTCCTCTGCCTCGATCCCGATCGCCCTCGATGAATGCATCCAGTCGGGTCGGGTAAAAGAGGGAAGTACGGTGCTTCTAACGGCCTTCGGCGGCGGCGTTACCTGGGGCGGAACCGTAGTTCAATTCTAAATGGGAAAGATCGCATACATTTATCCCGGACAAGGCAGCCAAGCTGTCGGCATGGGTAAGAATCTCTTTGATAATTTTGCGGCGGCGCGCGAAGTGTTCGAAGAAGCCGATGAGGCCTTAGGCTTTTCGCTTTCTGAAATGTGTTTCTCGGGCAACGAAGAAGATCTACAGCTTACGGCAAACACACAGCCCGCTATATTGACAGCGTCAGTCGCCGCGTTTCGGGCGATGCAGTCGGACGGATTTGCAAAACCCGATATCGTTGCAGGGCATAGCTTAGGTGAGTATTCGGCCTTGGTCGCTACAGGTGTTCTCGAGTTTACTGATGCGGTCCGCACCGTTAGAAAGCGCGGAACGTATATGCAGCAAGCAGTTCCAGTAGGCGTCGGTGCGATGGCGGCAATTTTAGGTGCAGATATTGACACAGTAGAACAGGCTTGCTCCGACGCTGCCCGAGATCAAGTTTGTAGCCCGGCGAATATAAATTCACCTTTGCAGATCGTTATTGCTGGTGATTCTGACGCCATCGATCGTGCGTGCGAGCTTTTGAAAGAACGCGGAGCGAAACGTGCCATCAGGTTGAACGTTTCCGCTCCGTTCCATTGCTCGCTAATGATGCCCGCACAGGAACAAATTGCGGCGGATCTTTCCCAGCTCACTTATTCAGAGTTTGTATCCCCGATAATCCATAATGTTGACGCCGCGGTGAACAACGATGCGTCAAAAGTTTGCGATGCTCTTACGCGGCAGGTATCATCTCCTGTAAGATGGCTTCAAAGCGTTCAACGTGCGGTCGCCGATGGTGTTGATACGTTCGTCGAAGTTGGACCGGGAAAAGTTTTATCGGGCCTTGTTAAGCAGATCGATCGAGATGTTCGGTGTTTGAACGTCAGCGACCAAGAGAGTTTAAGCAATACTAAGGACACTATATAAAGGAGAATTTAAATGTCAGAAGTTCAAGATAAGATCAAACAGATAATCGTTGACGAATTAGGTGTCGACGAAGCCGAAGTAACGGAGAATGCACGTTTCATTGAAGACCTTGGTGCCGATTCGCTCGACCTGGTCGAACTCGTGATGCGTTTCGAAGAAGAATTTGACATCGAGATCCCGGACGAAGACGCAGAAAAAATCCAGGCAGTCCGTGACGCTTACGCGTACGTTGAACAGCATAAGGCGTAGTCTTTTGTAGGTCGTGAATCGAGGGTCGTCAATATTATGGCGTTTCCGATTCACGATTTTCGATTTACGATCGACGAAATTATGAAACGACGAGTTGTAGTTACGGGTGTCGGGTTGGTAACGGCTATAGGAAATGATGTTCCTACCACATGGAACGCGTTGATGTCCGGTGCCAACGGAGCTGATTATATAAAAAAGTTCGACACCGAAAAGTTTTCCGTAAAATTCGCTTGCGAGGTCAAGGATTTCGATCCGCTCAGCTTTCTCGATAAGAAAGAAGCCCGGCGAATGGGAGCCTTCACGCATTTTGCTTTGGCCGCTTCGGATGAAGCGATGAAGCATAGTGGCTTAGTGATCGACGAGTCGAATGCAGACATGGTCGGAACCTATATCAGTTCCGGAATCGGCGATTTCTGGGCGATCGAACGCGAGCACGAAAAGCTGCTCAATTCCGGGCCCGACCGCGTTTCGCCATTCTTTATCGTATCGGCGATCGTTAATTTGGCGGCAGGAAATGTTTCGATTAGACACGGAGCGAAAGGGCCTAATTCGGCAACGGCGACCGCTTGCTCCGCAGGTGCTCACGCCATCGGCGATAGCTTTCGATTGATCGAACGCGGCGATGCAGATGCGATGATCTGCGGTGGTGCCGAAAGTGCCATCACGCCGATGTCGGTCGCGGGTTTTGCTTCAATGCGTGCTCTTTCGACTCGGAATGACGATCCGAAACGGGCTTCGCGGCCGTTCGATGCGGAACGCGACGGATTTGTTATCGGCGAAGGCTCGGGGATCATGATCCTTGAGGAGCTAGAGTTTGCAAAAGCTCGCGGTGCTAACATTCTCGCCGAGATCGTTGGTTACGGAATGAGCGGCGACGCATTCCACGTCACTATGCCGGACGAGACCGGGTCGGGTGCGATCCGTGTGATGGAGCGTGCGATAAAAGATGCCGGGATTTCGCCGGAGCAGGTCGGATATGTGAACGCACACGGAACATCGACGCCTTATAACGATAAATTCGAATCGCTGGCGATCAAGAAAGTGTTTGGTAAACATGCTAAGAATGGTCTTGCCGTCAGCTCAACCAAGTCGATGACCGGTCACGCACTTGGTGCAGCAGGAGGTATCGAAGCGGTCTTTTCGGTAAAAGCAATTCACGAGAACAAACTGCCGCCGACGATCAATTACGAATTTCCTGACCCTGAATGCGACCTTGATTACATTCCGAACGTAGCTCGTGATGCTGAGGTCGAATACGCGTTGTCTAACAGCTTCGGCTTTGGCGGCACCAATGCCTGTTTGATTTTTAAGCGATATTCAGAATGAAAATAGATGAGCGTTTTAGCCGATTTGTGGTTGAAGCGCTCATTTTGTATTCTATGAATGAATGCTCATTCATTTTTAACCTTATATGAAAATAATCGTTTTGATGAAACAGGTTGCGAACAAGGACGCTGTCCTTCGAATCGGGCCTGATGAGAAATGGATCAACGAGACGGATGTTGCTCAGCAGACCAACGAGTCCGATGGCTACGCTCTTGAAGAAGCGCTCCGATTGAAAGAGGCGAAGGGCGAAGGCGAGGTCGTCGTTTGCTCGCTCGGGCCGCAATCGGCAAAGACAGTGATCAAGGATGCTTTGGCTCGCGGAGCGGATCGTGCGATCCACATCGTTGCCGACAATGCGAACAAACTTTCGCCATATCAGATAGCAAACGCAATTGCCGATGCGATCCGGGATGAAAATGCCGATCTCGTCTTTACAGGCCTTCAATCTGACGATGCAAGCTACGGTCAGACCGGCGTAGTATTGGCCGAACTCCTCGGCATTCCACATGGCACTATTGTGATCGAAGTAGACCGCGGCAGCCTGGGCGAGAGCCTTCGTATTAAGCGTGAACTCGAAAGCGGTTGGTACCAGTGGTTCACATATGAACTTCCTGCTCTCTTCAGTATTCAATCCGGCATCTCGCAGATTCGGTACGCGTCGCTCAAGGGCATCATGGCCGCGAAGACGAAAGAGATCCGAGAGGTCACACCGGCGATCGACGCGTTCGCGAACTCGCAAACGATCGAAAAAGTGTACATGCCTCTGAAGACCAAGCAGACGCAGATGCTCGGCAATGGCGACGCCAAAGCGGGAGCAGTCGAACTGGTTGAAAAGCTGAAGACGGAGGTGCGGGTAATATGATCCTTGTATTCATAGAACATAAGAATTGCGTTTTGAATAAGACCTCGCTTGAGGCGATCGCGGCGGCTCAGTCGATCGGCAAGGACTTAGGCTTGAAAGTGGCAGCGGTGATTCCGTGCAACACCGAGTGTGCGTTGGCTCAGGAGATCGCCGGCTACGATATTGAGAAAGTAATCGTTGCAAAGAGCGATAAACTCGGGATCTATACACCTGATGCCTATGCCGATGCATGGGAGCAAGTGATCAAGGCGACGAACCCGCAATACGTCGTAATGTCGCACACATATCAGGTTCGCGATTTCGCTCCTAAGGTGGCAACGCGTTTGGGGCGGGAACTCGTCGGTGACTGCATACGCTATAAGGCCGAAGGCAGTAAACTTGTGCTTTCGCGTCGTATGTTCCTGGGTAAACTCGATGCTGACGTGACGATAGGCGGCGATGCACCTTACTTCATTACGTTCCAGTCGGGCTCGTTCCGCGGCGACAATGCCGTAAAAGGTAGTGCATCGGTCGAAACGATGGAAGTCTCGGTCGGCGACGTTCGGATGACTCCGGAAGAGCCGTTCCAAGAAGCCAAGGCTTCGGTGGATCTGACCAAGAGCGAAATAATCGTGGCTATCGGACGCGGTATAAAATCTCAGGAAAATATTGCGATCGCTCAACAACTTGCAGACGTTCTAGGTGCCGATCTTGCCGCATCGCGACCGATTTGCGATAGCGAATGGCTGCCAATAGACCGACAGATCGGTTCGAGCGGACAGACCGTCGCCCCGAAGGTGTACATTGCTCTTGGTATTTCGGGTGCGATCCAGCACATCGTCGGAATGAAGAATGCCGGCACGATCGTCGCGGTGAATAAGGACAGCGAGGCTCCGATCTTCGACATCGCCGACTACGGCATTGTTGGCGACCTGTTCGAAGCCGTTCCGGTCCTGATCGAAGAGATCAAGAAAGCGAAGGCCTAGTACGCCCGAGATAGGGTTGGAACCGAGTTTGAAGGTGAATCCCTTGTTGGTTGAAAAACCAGCGAGGGATTTTTATTGGTTAGGACTTTTTCGAATGATTAGACCCACAAGTCCGAGTATAATGATGAGAAAACCAAAACAGAATTTCTTCGGGGAATTGGATGCCGGTTTTGACGGGGAAGTTTCATCTGGCTTCTTAGGTTTGCTCCCCCGCTCCCGGCTGATGATCTCCCCCGTTTTCAGATCGATCGAATAGCTGATTGAGTCAGCGGTTTCGACGTTCAACTGGGAATTGCTGTCGTCTAGTGAGACGTTCTCTGACCACAGGATCATGGAAGTCGTATAGGTGACCGCCGACTCGTCGCGGACGAGTTCGTTTACTCGGTAAGAGCGTATCGGTTTGCCGTCTCTGTAAATGGTGAAGGCCTCAGCCGAAGTGCTTCTACCAAAAACGCCCATGTGAACGATGTGTGAGCCATCGTTGGCAACGAGTACGCGGCCGAACCGCCAGTCTTCGTCAAATGTCCATAAAGGCTTATTTGGATCACCGCTTTCGTAAACACCGCTGGATTTGTATTTCGCACGGAGAGCCTTACCTCGCTCAGCATCGTCACTTGAACGTTTTCCACATTCGTCTTCGGACGGTTCTGTCAGCATCACGAAATGCTTGGTCGAATCGTTGGATCTTACGACAAACGGGCAAGGCGGCAGAAACGAATCGGCAGAAGCAGTCGCAGTGAGCAGGAAAACGAGAATGATTGCTAACGCGGATTTGAACATGGCGAAATACTAGCATGAAAAGGCGCTTCAGATAGCCGAAATATTTATTGGATTTTGAACCTCGTAGAACGAAGCGTAGAAATGTCTCTACCGCCGCAGACCGGCCGAAAAGATCAAGCAAAAAAATGAAAAGATTCACACCGACGGCAAGATAGGTGGCAGGATGCCACAGCGTCCCGAATTTCTTGGCGGCGGCGAATATAAGTCCGAGGATGATCACCTGCGTGACGTAGAGCGGGAACATTATGTCGACGTTAGGCATGTCTTTCAGATGGATCAGAACCCACAGATTCTGGACGCCTCGGCCAAGGGCCGGCATCATTATTAGAAAGACGGTCGAGACCAGCCACCAGGAATATTTCTCGATCTCGTATCGATGGAGAATGCTTTTGACCACGGCATAGCCGAACGCGATCATCATCACGATCTCGACCGCAGCAACACCAAGAAAGAACCCCGGCCCAAAAGGCTCGAAGCGTTCAGGTTCGGCAAGAGCTCTGTCAGCCGTGATAATGTCGCGGTGCAGCATGCTAAACGCGGTAAGGCAAACGCCGCCGGCGAGGAACATTCCGATGATGCCGTTCGTCCGATGCCGCTCGATCTGTCCGTGTGTAACTAAATAGGGCTGGAGAATCAGAAATGCGTACCATGCCGTGCCGGTCCAATAGTGGACGTGAACCGAGAAAGCATTTTCAGAAAAATCACCCCAGTAATCAAAGAAGATCCCTAGCTGCATTAAGACCATCGGGACGATCATCCACTTCCATAGATCTTTGTATTTTCCATCGGCAGCCTCGGGTGAATTATGTTGTGCGGGAGTATATATCAAACTAATTCAAACAACAAAAAAGCCCGCGACCATACGGCAACGGGCTGATTGGGGTGATCGACGAAGCTTTGCTAAAGCGATTCGGTGATCGCCGCTTCGAAGATCTCGAGTGCGACGTCCACATTTGCTTTGGTCAGGATCAACGGCGGAGACCAGCGGATCGAGTTGTTTCCGCAGCCGAGAATGATCAGGCCTTTATTGAAGCATGCCATTTCGATCCGGTCGCGGAGTTCCGGATCGGGAGTTCGCGAGGTCTTGTCTTTGACGAACTCGACGCCGAGCATCATTCCGAAGCCGCGGACATCGCCGATGCAATCGTATTTATCTTTCAACTTATTCAAACCGGCTTCGAGATAAGCACCGACTTTACGGCTATTATCTACGAGTCCGCCCTGCAGCAGTTCGATGGTTTTGAGCGCCGCAGTCAAGGCGACCGGATTTCCGCCAAACGTCGATGCGTGTGCACCCTTGTGCCAATCCATAATATCCGCTTTGGCTGTGCAGGCGCCGATCGGCATACCCGAACCGAGTCCCTTTGCCATACACACAATGTCGGCTTTAACGCCTTCGTGATGGTCAAGCGCGAACATTTTTCCGGTCCGTCCCATTCCTGACTGGACCTCATCGACGATCAACATAATGCCGTGTTTATCGCATATCTTGCGAAGTGCTTTCACGACCTCGGTCGGAGCAGGTAGGTAACCGCCTTCGCCCTGAACCACTTCAAGGACGATTCCGGCGACCTCTTCGGGCGGCGTTGTTGTCTGAAAAAGCGTCTGTTCAATAAAGTCCACCGTTCCCATACAACACGAACCGTCGTCGCACTTTCCTTTATTAAATGGGCATCGGAAGCAATTTGGGTATGGCACATGGACGACATCCAATGCCTGTCGCATAAAGCCGAGCCGTTGTGCTCGCTTCGATGACGTGAGCGAAAGGGCTCCGAGTGTTCGGCCATGGAACGAACCGTAAAAAGAAATGAATTTTTGCCGACGTGTATGATACATCGCCAGTTTAAGAGCCGTTTCGATCGCTTCGGCGCCACTATTCGCGAAGTGTGTTTTCGTCGGCCCATCTATCGGCACTATCTCGTCAAGTTTTTTGCCCAGTTCGGGCATGTGGCGGTAATAGAAATCGGTTCCGCAAAGATGAATGAGTTCGGCAGCCTGTTTTTGAACAGCGGCTACGACCTCCGGATGACAATGGCCGGTCGAACAGACTGCGACGCCAGCGTTGCAATCGAGAAAGACGTTCCCATCCGGATCGGTGATCCAAACGCCTGATGCATGATCGGCAACCAATTTGTAATCGGGCCGCGGATAGCTCGGCGTTACGTATTGATGGTCGGCGTTGATTATTTCCTGGGCCTTCGGACCCGGAAGTGGTGTATTAATTATTGGTCTGTCGAACACTGTTCTCGGTGTCATTATCTTCTCCTGATGGGTTTAGAGACGGGCTCGCCCGTCGGCCGTGTCGAGCACACTCGACGATAAACACAAGAATGGAGAAATTAGTCGCCGCCGAAAAGGTCGGCGCGTTTGGATGCAGGACGGAGTTTTGCGATCGAACGCGGTGTCATAAAAAGTGCCACCATATTATCAGAAGAAGCTATCGCCTTCAACTTTTCGCATGCTAGACGTTAACACTATTGACCGGGTCTGAGCGACGTAAGAAGCTGATCGAATTCCGGATCGCCTTGTAAAAAACGGTATTCCGGATCATGCAGAATTTGAAGAAACCACGGATCACGGACGCGGTCGGCCTCACGCAGCCATTTTATTGTCTGGTCGCGATCCTTTGCGAGAGCGGCAACAAGAGCGATGTTGGAGGGCGGAAAGTACTTTTGCTCATATTGTTTTTCAAGATCTTCACGCCATATGCGAAGGGCCGCATCGCGGGAGGAGCTTTTCATCGCTGCACGCACTTTGTCGATCTGCTCTGAGTTTCCCTCGTCGATGGAAAAGGCTGTGAAGTATTCCTCAAGCGATTCCTCCGCGTTGTTTTGCAAAAAATAAACGGTCGCAAGATACCAGTTCGCCAGGCTAAAGTTCGGAGCGTTCGTTTTTAGTTTCTGTAGGCGCGTCTCCGCCTCGTCGATCTTGCCCGAAACCATGAGATTGTATGCGATATTCGCCTGACCAATGTTCGAAGTTGGATCTAGCTTTTCTGCGGTCAAAAGGAGTTCAAGGCCTTCGTCGGTCTTGCCTATGACCGTCAACATCCAGCCGAATCGCAGTTTCGGGGTGGGATCATTCGGAGAGAGTTCGATCGCCCGCTTGAGATTTGCCTCGGTTGCCAGCCAATTTCGGTTGTGCAAAAATTCGATCGAAGCCTGTGTGGAATAAGCTTCTGAAAGTTGCGGATCTAGCTGTAACGCCCGATTAACAGCCGCAAGAGCGAACGGAACCGATCCAGCGGCGGGCTTGAAACCATAATCAAAAAACCCCAGATGGACGTCAGCAAGTCCGGCGTGTGCGACAGCAAATTTCGGATCGAGAGCAATGGCCTGTTCGAATAACTCCTGTGCCTTAGTAAACCCTTCGCGAGTTCGTTGGCCCCAGTGAAATCGTCCGCGAAGATAAGCCTGGTATGCCTCATTGCTCTCGGTCGGTCGCAGGTGAAGTCGTTTGTTTTCAGCGTCGGGAAGATTGGCTATAAGAGCCTTGGCGGTCAGTTCGGAGACGGCGTCCTGAACTTTGAAAACGTCAGTTTCGGAATAGTCAAATGATTCGTTCCAAAGCTGCCGCCCGTCAGCCACGCTTACCAGGCGGGCGTTGACCCGGAATTTTCCTTCCACCGATTGAATGTTCCATTCGACAACGGTATCAACGCCAAGTTTTTTGCCGATCTCGATCGCGTCTTCGTTCGCTGACGCGGCTGTGAGTGTCGAGGACAGCGGCCGAACAGCCAGATCTGCCGAGCGGCCGAGCTGCGAGATCAAGGCATAGGTCATGCCAACTAATAGCGATCTGTCAATGCCGGTTCCGCTAATATCCTCTAATGGGATGACGGCGATCGAGCGGACCTTTGGAGCATCAGGTTTGAGGCCCACGAACAAAACACCACTAACCGACATGATCGCGATACATGCCACCAAAGCCGCACCCAGATATCTATTTACACGGTTCGGTCTGCCATCACTAAGTGCAAGTGGTTGCCGCTCGAAATTCGATTCGTCTATTTCCTCGATCCAGATCTCCTCGACGGTCTGACGTTCGATAACGCGTCCCTCGGCACGGACGAGGCCGGCCTGCTTGGTCACGTTACCTACAAAGCGGAATCCACGCCGTGGAACAGTTTCGATGAATTTTGTTTCGGGTTCGTAAGCGGCGAGAGCTTTTCTCAGCTGCGAAATGGTGTAGGAAAGTGCATTGTCTTCAACAAAAGTGTCCGGCCAAACGGCTTCGAAGATCTCGTCCTTCGAAACGACCCGTTCGCGATTTTCAATCAGAAAAACAAGTGCCTGATAGACCTTCGGGGCGAGCTTTACTGTTTCTCCGGAATGGCTCAAAAAACCTGAGGAAAGATCAAGCGTGAAATCTTCAAATTGGTATGACTCTTGTTTATTCAGATGTTTAACGTTACAAGTACGAATGCTCAGATTTTGCTCACGCTTTCCTCAAGACTTGTCGTGAGGACGAGGCTAATATACCAGAAGTCGCCGATCAGACGAAAAAAGATGAGCCCGATCAGAAGAATTTACAGACGTGTGACCACAACCGAGAAGATATCCGTTCCACTGGAGAGTATGCAACACGGTACGTCCGAAACGGAGACCTTTCGCGTCGAGATCTTCGCGGAACACGCTTTAGTGGAAAGATCGGTTTACGAACCTGAGTTAGGAGTCCGCTTAAGCCTTGACGAACCCGAAGACGGCTCTATTTTCACCGATGGTGATCGGTTCCCCGAATCTGAATGAAGATTGGATTTTCCAGGGCGGCGCGCACCTGAGTCTCGACAGAATCACGGCCTCGAGTTAGCGTTTGCACAAATTTAGCTTATGGCATTTCTTTACGTTGAATCATTTGTCCCCGGACAGAGCGAACTGCCGGGAATTGTCGACGACAAAAACGCACTGCTTGTTCGGATGAAGCTTGCCTTGCTGAGCATTTCCGGCCAACCGACGATTACATCTTACGGCGACCTATATCCGAAACCGCCCAAAGGCCTGAGCCGTAGCCGCGATGGTCTTCGGCGCAATTATATGAAGATCTGGGACGATACGATAATCGCGTTCGATTTCGATACTTATGGTGCGACCGCCAACCATAAGACTTTTGAGATAAATATTGGCGCGTTCTTTCTGAAGAAAGAAATTCCGCTTCTCGATCTTAAAAAGGTAATTCTTCACGAGTTTTTACATCTCGTTGTCGATATTCCTATGCCTATGCATCACGGACAGATCAACTGGATCATATCCAATGGTCTTGGAATGAAGGGGGATCCTAATCCGTTCGGTACGGATTGAAGAGTTGGTTCGTTTCAATTTCGAGAGGATAGTCATGAAAAGATCACTGCTAATACTTGTCGCATTTATTTGTCTCGCATCGGAAGGTGATGGGCAATCGCGTGAAACACGTTTGAACGATTCCTCGGGCGCGTTCAGCTTCGTTGTTCCTGATAATTGGAAAAGCGAATCAAACGCCGAAGGATTTGCGATGGCGAATCCGGAAAAGACCGTGATCGTAGTCGTAAAGTCTCACAATTACGAAAATTTCGAAGAGTTTGGGGCAGATGCGAACCTCGCACGCGATGGATTGGAGCTCGTCGGCGAACCGCAGCGAATAACGAACGGCGTCACTTTCCGAACCGTGAAACGAACGCCGCAGGGTATGGTGGTTGTCGATACTTGCGTTCTTTTCTCGTCGTACGGAACGGGTGTGGTGATAGCGGGGTTAAGCGATGAAAAGAACGCCACAGCATCCTTCGAAGCCGGCCTCGCAATAGCAAACAGCGTTCAGTTTTCGAAACCGGCTTCCGGCGGCAGTGGGCCATTCGCCTCACAACTTAAAGGAAAGCATCTGCTTTATCTCTACACAGGCAGCGGCTACAGCGAGCGAAAGGACATTTACCTCTGCTCGTCAGGCGAGTTTTACCAATCGAACGACATGGGCGGATTTAATCCCAATGATTCCGGCGATAGCAGTTTCGGCAGCCGCCGCTCAACGCACGGCACTTGGACAGTAAATGGAAATTCGCTAGCCCTCAAATTTCGCAACGGCAACACGACACGATACACACTAACGAAGCGAGCTGCTAGCAATGAGGTCGGAATGAACGGACAGAGATTTTTTGTACAGGCGCAGAATGTTTGCAGCTGAGCCCGTAAATGAAACGAATGCCTTCGTCATCAATCTATCGGAGAAAAACAAATGGGATCATTAGGAACACCTTACGCACTATATTCCGCATACCGCAATCTAAAGGTCTGCCTACTCGGGCAACAGATAATCCTAGCGATCGACATTCACGAGTATCGAAATAATGAGGAAGGCGGAGATTCTTCTACGGCCGCCGGGTTGGCGGAGTACGACAAACTCAAGAAGAAGATCAGGATCTACGGAAATCGGATAGGCATGGGCCTTTACGAGATCTACTATCCGATAATGTCCGTTGCCGACCGGAAAAATAAGCCTGATTCGCCGATCTCAGATTACATGAGCATCGATGTCAATTGGCCTCTGTATAACGTATTCGTCGGCAAGGGTAGCCCGAAAGAAGTAGCCGATGCGATCAAGATCGCGGTG
The DNA here is from genome assembly GCA_038256005.1 of Pyrinomonadales bacterium. GTDB lineage: Bacteria > Acidobacteriota > Blastocatellia > Pyrinomonadales > Pyrinomonadaceae > OLB17. The sequence goes on along the minus strand of JBBSKW010000072.1, from coordinate 778 downwards.
GCATTTGGTCATGTTGAACCGACACTGCTCTCGATACAGGCCTATTGCGATAAGAATATTGGGATCGACTGTTCGGGTTTCGCGTCAAATTTCTTTGGGCTAACAGCAGAGGAAACAGTGAAAACTGGTGCTAGCGTCATGGCTCCGAGGAACAAGCGGATCAACAAGCTAGAAGACGTCAGATGCGGGACCGCGATCGTATTTACGAACGGCAAGCACGTCGCTTTGGTGGACAGTATCACGAATATCGACAGGACGAACGGCATCGCATATTCGATCGACTGCAAAGTTGCCGAATCAACGGTGGACAAAATGCTCCAGGGCGGACCGTCCGACGGATTGAACTATACGGATTACGTCTTACTGGTCGAGAACAACAAATACGATCCGTCGATATTCAAGATATTACGTCCTTTTGCTAAGGCTCAGCACGGCTTTTACGATAAGCCTGTCTGGCTTGCTAATTGGCCGGAATTTAACGTTTGGGAATGATTCTCACGGTTTACCAAGTTGATCGCCGGTTGATAAGTCGTTCCTGTTGGCAATCGACCTATCTTGCCGAGCTCTCGGTCGGAGATGAGATCGGTGCAGCGAATTCGACGAGATCGTAGTCGGCGGTGCCTGGCGGCCGGAGTGCTGATGAGGTCTGTATATCTCGCCAGCGGAGCCGTCCGTTCACTCCATGCGGAATAAAAAGCACACGGCCGGATGAGCGTTCTATGCGAATTTCGAGAAAGCTTTGAAAGAACGGAGCACTATTAAAATCGAAAGCACCGGA
>JBBSKW010000071.1:0-15202 GCA_038256005.1 Pyrinomonadales bacterium | reverse complement strand
GGGACTTGTAATCGTTGGCGTGATGATCGCGTTGACGCTAGAACTCTGCGGCATCTCTTCGCTCGCATTTGCCGTGGGATTGTATCTGCCGATAGCTGCATCTTCGCCGATATTCTTTGGCGGATTGGTCCGCTGGGGCGTCGATAAGTATCTCAAGAATAAATTCGCCGATAAGGAACTGACCGAGGAAGAATTTATTGCCGAAACCGATAAGAGTTCGGGCGTGCTTCTGGCGTCGGGCTACATCGCAGGTGCGGCTCTGGCCGGAATCATCATCGCTCTTTCGGCGGTGTATTTTGGAGATATCGTTAACTATTTCATCGAGATTTCCACAGCCTCAAACCCGTTCTATGCGGGTGCATGGTCTGACCTTCTCGCATATGTGCCGTTCATCGCTATCGCCTTTTTCCTGTATTTTGTTGGCCGCGACAAAATATTTGGAAACAGTGGCCCGGCAGATGATTTTAAAAGTTAAACAAAAGTAAGATTTTGTTTTATTTTTTCCACAGGACACGCTATACTAGACATTGCGTGTCTTTCCCTTGTGCTCCCGACACGCTTTTAAGGGAGTAAGCATGTTTTTTCTTTTGCGTGGCTGAGGGTCGGCCATCGAACAACAAGTAACCTAGAGGTACGGTTTTGCGAGCATATTCGCTTGTCGGTAGTTATGTCTTCATGGCGTTCCTCGCCATCGGCGCTGTCGTGTTTAACGGCTGCTCCGCGGTAGCTTCTGAAGTTTCGCCTGAAGGGAGAAAGCCTTCAAATGCCGTCCAACACTCCGCTGAATCCGGCGTTAGAGGGTCGACCATCGAGATCACAGAAAACGGTCCCGCCGATACGGTTCGTGCTTTCTATACAAAATTGAGAGAAAAGCGGATTCGCGAAGCGATATATTTGACGAACTTGCGACCTGCGATCGAAGGGCTTTCCGACGACGAACTGAAAGAGTTTTCCGTCGACTTCGAAGCGGTCGCGAAACGCGTTCCTGAACAGCTTCAGATAACCGGCGAGATCATCAGCGGCGATGTTGCAACGGTTACCGCGAATCTTCCGAACGACGACGACAAGCTCGAAGTCCAGCAGATCAGGCTAAAGAAGAACGGCGACTTTTGGATCATTCAGACGGTCGACGAAGTAGCTGAATCGCAGATCAAGAAAGATGGAAAAAATTATTTCCGTGCTCTGAAGATCGAATCACATCAGGAAGACGCCAAGCAAATGCTTGAACGGATCGCCAAGGCTCAGGTCGTATATTCGATGCAGAACGGTGAAAAATACGGCGAGATAACCAAGCTCGTTGAATTGGGCATACTTCCGGAAGATGTGAAAACCTCCGAATCTACCGGTTACAACTATGCGGTAGTTCTAACTGAGGGCGGCAGAAACTATTATGGAACCGCAACGCCGGCCGTGTATAAAAAGACAGGTATTAATTCATATATTCTGGTGCCGAAGGACAAGGGATTGCCGGTGGTAAGCGGACTGGATAATGGCGGAAAGCCGCTGACGAAATGAACTTTACGCTTAAAGATGCGTAAAAATTGGTGGTCTATTTGTGGAATCGTTAATATAATCAGCCATGAGCGCGGCTGAAAAGCGGGGACCGATCTATGATTAGAGATATTATCAATAGGTTAAGAGGATCGCTCGTCGAACGTTCCCATTCCGCGCGAAAATCACATAATCTGCCGATAAAGATCACCTTCGAAACGCTTCATTCCACCGGCCGACTGGTCGCTCCACACGAGAAATTATTTATTGCCGGCGAAACCGCGGACCTGAGTTCGACAGGCGTCGGCTTTATTGTTTCAGCGATCCGCGTACGCGAAAACTACCTCGTCGGCCAGGAGCGGACTCTTAACGCCGAGATCGATTTGCCGGGCGGAAGGATCAAAATGAAAATAATCGGGCGAAGGTATGAAAAGGTCGGCATTCATTTATCTACCGAAAGGTTCATGATCGGAGCCGAGATCATCGAAATGGACAAACCGGATCGCGAGCGTTACGAGCATTTCTTGCGCTACGGCGGAAAACGCGGTGCGGCTACAGCCCCGAGCTTTGAAATGGGCGTAGATTAACTAGCCTATGGATTTATTGATCTTGTTCGCCGGGATATTCGCCCGGCGTTTTTGTTTTGCGAGCGGATTTGTTTGAATTGTCTGTATGAAAGACGAAGTTGGGATCGGATTTATCGGGACGGGTTTTGCCCGAAGGGTGCAGATGCCGGCGTTCGCAGTTTGCGAGGGAGCTCGGCTGGTTTCGGTTTCCAGCGGCTCGCTTGAAAACGCAAAAGCAGCAGCCGAAGAGTTCGGTATTGAGCATTTTTCCGATGACTGGTGTAAAACGGTTTCGCACCCGGAAGTTGATCTGGTTTGCATCACTACGCCTCCAATCATGCATCGCGACATGGTACTTTTCGCAATAGAGAACGGCAAACATTTATTGGCGGAAAAGCCGATGGCGATGAGCGTGGCAGAAGCAGAAGAAATGACAGAAGCTGCGAATTCCGCAGGTGTTCTGGCATTGATCGATCACGAACTCCGTTACTTACCAGGCCGGATCAAGGCAAAGGTGATGCTGCATGAAGGAGCGATCGGCAAGGTCGTTCATGCGAAATACAACTTTCGTGCTCCGCATCGTGGCTATCCGACGGCGGAATGGGATTGGTGGTCGGACTGTGCGGCCGGCGGTGGTGCTCTCGGAGCGATCAATTCGCACGTTATCGATTCGTTCAACTGGTTTCTTGAAACGGACATCAACAGCGTTTTCTGCCAACTTCAAACGCACATAAAACAGAGGCCGTTCAAGGGTGAAATGTGTGAGGTGACGACTGATGATGAAGCGAACATGCTGCTCCGATTTTCCGATTCTACGATTACCACGGATGCGACCGGAATCGTTTCCGTCTCAATGATCGAAGGGCCCGAATACTTGAACCAGATCGAATTTGTCGGAACTGAGGGCTGGCTCCGCGTCGGCCATCGCGGTGACGTTCACATTGCGAAACGAGGCCAAACGGAAATGACGGCGATCGATGTTGATTATCCGCCAAGTATCGACGGCGTTTTCGAATCAGGCTTCCCGAGTGGATTCATGGCATTTGCACCGAAGATCGTCGAAGGAATTCTGAGCGGTTCTCCTAAGATAAACAATGCGGCCACATTTCAAGACGGCGTTAAAGTTCAGAAAGTCTTAGACGCCGCCCGCGAATCAAATGCGAATGGAAACAGCGTTTCGATTTAAGAAAAGTACGCTACATCTTACTTCATATATTTATCAAGAAAATCGGCGACGAGCGGGTAAAGCTCGAGCCGGTTTTTTAGTTTAGAAATGCCGTGCCCTTCATCGTCATATAGTTTATATTCGACGACTGCGTTGCGATCTTTCAGAGCTTTGACGACTTGCTCGGCCTCGGTGTACGGAACTCGCGGATCGTTCTTCCCGTGAATAACAAACAGAGGCGTTTTTATCTGATCAATCTTTCGCATCGGCGAAACGCGGCGAAGGAATTCGATGTCGCGGTCCAGCCTGCCGTATTCGACCTCTCGTTGGCGCCGTCGATATCCCGAAGTGTTTTGCAAAAATGTTTCCCAATTGACTATTCCGACCGTGTTTACCGCCGCGGCCCAAAGATCCGGATAAAGCGTGACCGCAGCCATTGTCATATAACCGCCATAACTGCCGCCCATCACCGCGATGCGTTTCGGATCAGCACTGCCTTTTGTTCTAAGCCAATCATGCGCGGCCACCAGATCCTTGACCGAATCTTCGCGTTTGTCAACATCGTCAAGATGCGTGTAAGTTTTGCCATAACCCGTCGAGCCGCGAACGTTAGGATCGAGCACTGCATAACCTCGCGATAAATAATATTGAAACAACGGATTGAAGCCCGGACGTGACTGGCCTTCGGGGCCGCCGTGAACGGAGACAATAACCGGCAGCGGAGGCGTGTTTCGAGTGATCGTCATCGCTTCGTTAGCGATAGGAACTACTTTAAGGGATTCAGGTCTCGGCTTGTAATACCAAGCCGGAATCTCGCGGCCGTCGAAACTCTTGAATTTAATCAACTCCGGCGCTATGAATGTTGCCGGATCGATACCCGCACGGTCGCTCTCAGTTACTTGAGTCAATACCTTTGTTTTCAGATCATAAAGCCAAATATCGCCGTTGTGTTTCGATGACGAAAAGCTAAAGGTCATTTTTGTACCGTCGTTCGAGAATGTCATTCCGCCGGCGATGCCTTGCGATGGCAGCAAAACCTGTTCGGCTTTTGCCGCGATAGTTGAGATCAGCGGCTTGCCGCCGGTCGCGATCTTTCTCAGGTAAAGCTCGGAAAATCCGTCGCGGTTTACGGTGTAAGCCACCAACGACGCATTGTCAGAAACGGTCACACCGCCGATGTCCCATTTCTGATCGTCGATCATCTTCACCTCGCGGTTGGCTTCGCTCCAATCGTCTATCGCCGCTTTCTTTTTACGCATTTGTACTAGGCCTTCAAAATCGCGTTTGTCGTTTGTCGTATAAACGATGCTATCGGCAAGGAACTCGACGCTGCTCCATTCGGAAGCGTCGGCGTGCGGCGTAAGGTGCGTCTCTTTCTTTGTCGCGACATCTACCATGTAGAGATCGTTGTCCAAAGACTTTTCGACGCCGCTTCGCGAAAGAATGAACTTCGTCCCGGATTCGTTTACCGCCGCGATGTTAACGTTCCCGTCATATTGATAAAGCATTGTCTCGGCACCTGTTGCCAATTCCATCGAATAGACATCGAAAAATGTTCGATCGCGTTTGTTCGAAGCGTAGTAGATTTTTTTCCCGTCCTTTGAAACGCCGGCGAAATTGTGCCGAACTTTTGGATCGTTTGTCAGTTCCTTAACTCCGCTGCCGTCTGGCTTCATCCAGAAGAACTGCGTGTTCTCGTCGCCGCCGCGAGCTTTCCCGAAGATCAAACCGCTTCCGTCGGACAGCCAACGGACAAAGCCGACGTTGTCTTCGTAATTGGAAAGTTGTTTCGGCGTGCCGTTGGGCAGATCGACGACCCAAATTTGCGACGTCCCAGTCACATTCGTCGTGTACGCCATCTGCTTCGCGTCCGGCGAGAGCGTGGCACCGCCAGCGGATTTTATGTTCAGATATTGCTGAATTGTATAGGGCTGAGCGGAAGCCGAAAAACAGAAAAGACCGATCGCGAAAAGTGCAGACAAGAAGAGTTTCATTGCTTTCTCCAAAGAAAATGGATAACGGATTTCCATCCATTATCCATCAAAACTTTTCGTGATGTCCAACATCGATCAGAAGCTGATCTTTTCGTTGTCGCCGTACCCCGCTTCTTGACCGGTCGCTAAGGCTTTGACAAAGCCAATGAGCTGTACGATCTTGCCCGAAGGCGTGTCCCAATATTCGGCCTGTTCGACCGACACTTTCATTAGACAAAGATGTGGGTCATCAAGGCCTTCGGGGAACCAAGCTTTTAGTATCGGGCTCCACAGCTCTTCGATCTTCGCTCGGTCTTTCACCATCTCGGCCCTTCCCGAAACAGAAACGTACTGATCTTTAGACGGTTGTGAATACGCAACATTGACCCTCGGGTCCTTCGCGATCTCCGACAATTTGTGAGTGTTGTCGCTTGTAAAGAACCAAAGGTCGCCGTCAAATTCAAACTCCTGCGTCGACATCGGACGGCTTCGTAAATGGCCCTCGTCGATGGTCGTTAGCATGCAGAAATCAATGCCATCTATAAGTTCGCGCAACTTTTCGACCGATTCTTGTTTGTTGTGATGCATAAATATCTCCCGTGTCCGATTTCGGAACAACGAGGATATATTCAGCAAACGGTGTTCCATTAACTGGATCAGGTTGTGTGATCGTGGACAATGCGCCAGCCTTCCTTAAACTTGCGGAATATCAAAGTGAATTTTCCTTTCGGCGCATCGCCGGCACGTTCAAGAACCCAACTGCCGAGCACGACCGCCGCATCCTTGGCAAGCACTGTTATTTCAAGATCAGAAAATGTGAGTTTACCCATTTTCTCTTTGGTGGGATACGAACGTTTATAATTGTCCAATGTTGGCTGCCAGCCGCGGGTTACGTTCGAACCAACGAAGACCAGCTTCTCGGAATTCCAGTAGCCTCGCATGAAACCCTCAAGATCGCCGCGATTCCAGTCAAACGATTGAGAATTCATCACAACGCGGATCTCGTTGGAAATTGAAGCCTTTTGAGAGTCGGACTGTGCAGCGGCGGTGATCGATGCTGCGAGAATGAAGAGTATCGCTAGTTTCATAAACGGATTCTCACGCAAAGCTGCGAAGGACGCAGTGACCCTGCGGCGACATGATTAACGATTTGATCGCCTAAGGCCGTCCCAAATTTGCGACGGCCTCAGGAACGAACGGAATCAATGATCAAGCGATCCGCTGTCGCCTAATTAATTCGTCGGCGCGGCGGCCGCGTTTTCTTTCTGCTTGTCCGTCAATTCGATGCCCATTTTCTCGAGCGTCACTTGATTTAGTGTTCCGGTGACTTTCAGACCATTTGCTTCCTGATATTTCTTCAGGCCTTCGCGGGTCGCATCGTCTAGCTTGCCGATCTCTTCACCGGAATACATATTTCCCGCTTTCAACTTTCGCTGAGCTTCGTTTATTTGGTCCTTCGTCGCACGGAAGACTGGCCCCCGTTTTGGTTTATCCGCTGACGCCGTAGATGTTTTCTCGGTTTTGGGCTTTTCTTCCTTTGGTTTAGCGTAACTGCTTTCAGGGATAGGTATCTCCTTCTGCGCGTCAGTTAACGCGATACCCATTTTTTCCAGCGTGGCTCGGTTGAGTGATCCAGACTTGCTTAAGCCATTCGAACCTTGATACGTCTTAACCGACGCACGGAAATCCGCGTTCATTGTTCCATCAGCTTCGCCGGCATACTGACCGGCCGTCTTCATTTTCGTTTGAGCTTCTGTTATCTGAGCCTTGGTTGCCCGAAAAACAACCCGTTTCGGCTTTGCCGCAGGTGCATCAGTCGTAGTTGCCACAGCTGGCGCTTGGGCGACTGAAGATGCAGAGAACAGAAACAGTGAGAGTGCGAGTAAGAGAATTCGATTCATTATTGAGCTCCTAATAGATTTATCGTTTACTGTGGAGGTTCCGATCGTATTAGCTTTATCAGTTCGAAAAGACCGTATGATCGGCAAGTATTTGGTGAAAAGAGTATCCAACGAAACCATGTTCCTGTCAACAAGTTTGTAGCACGGTACCCTGGAACTTGCTGAATGAACGTTCATTCAGTTATAATTCATGCAATCTAAAAATCCATTTACACCGAGGAAATCGATCGATGACACAGACCGGAAACGCCGCCGCAACAAACGTAAGCCCCGACCCTATTGAGTCAAAATTAATCATAGGTAAAGCCGCCGTTCTCGGCGCGGGAACTATGGGAGCGGGAATCGCCGCACACTTGGCAAATGCGGGTATACCAGTGTTGCTGCTGGATATCGCACCGAATGAATTGACCGAAGCGGAAACCGCCAAGGGACTTACGCTCGAATCGCCCGCGGTTCGCAATCGGCTCGTGAACTCGCTTTTTGAAGCAGCGAAGAAACTCAAACCGGCTCCGTTCATGCTCGGTGATAACGCGAAGTTGATCACAATCGGCAACTTCACGGACGACTTGGCGAAGATCAAGGATTGCGATTTTGTGATAGAAGCGGTGGTTGAAAATCTCGAGATAAAGCACAAGCTCTATGCGGAGGTCGACAAGCATCGCAAACCCGGAGCTGTGGTCGCCTCGAACACGAGCGGCATTCCGATCGATTCGATCGCCGAGCCGTTCTCAGATGATTTCAAAGCTCATTTCGTCGGCATTCACTTCTTCAATCCGCCGCGTTACATGAAGCTCGTCGAGGTGATCCCGGGCTCAAAGACCAGCGGTGAGCTCGCGTGCAAGGTTTCGGGTTTTCTTGACCAACGTCTTGGCAAAGGTGTTGTACCGGCGAAAGATCGGCCGAATTTTATTGCGAATCGGATCGGTGTTTTCGGCATGATGGCTACGATCCACGAAATGATCGCGATGGGCTTCACGCCGACCGAGGTCGATCAAATGACCGGCAAGGCGATCGGCCACGCATCTTCGGCGACCTTCCGCACGTCCGATCTCGTCGGGCTCGATGTGACGGCGCACGTTACTAATAATTTGTTTCCCGCTGTGCCCGACGACGAAGATCGCGATGTTTTTGTTCTGCCGGAACTGATCCAGACCTTGCTCGATAAGAAATTTCTCGGCGACAAGACGAAAGGCGGATTCTTCAAGAAATCCACCGACGCCGAAGGCAAACGCGTGATTCTCGAACTGGATCTGAACACATTCGAATACAAGCCACAGGTTAAAACAAAATTTCCTTCGCTAGATGCGGCAAAGAGTATCGAGGATCGAGCGAAGCGGGTGAAAGCGCTGGTTTGGGGAGAAGACCGTGTTGGTGAATTTCTATGGAAAACTACGGCGCGTGTCTCCCGCTATGCTGCAAATCGAATCCCAGAGATTGCCGATACGATCGTCGATATCGACAACGCGATCAAATGGGGATTTGGATGGGAGATCGGCGTGTTCGAAGCCTGGGATGCGATCGGCGTGGTCGAATCCGTCGAGCGGATGAAGAAAGAGGGCCAAGCTATTCCCGCGAATGTCGAGAAGATGCTGGCATCCGGCGCGACGACCTTTTACAAGAACGAAGGCGGACATCATTCCTTTTACGATCTTATCGCCGGCGAATATAAACCGATGCCGGCACGTCCGGGCGTTATGATCCTGAAGGACATTAAGGAACGCACCGGCGTCATTAGGTCGAATCCAGGAGCTTCTTTGATCGACCTCGGCGACGGCGTTGCGTGTCTTGAGTTTCATTCGAAGATGAATTCGATCGGCGGCGATACTGTGCCGATGATTAGCTACGCGATCGACGAAGTTGCGAAGAATTTCAATGGACTGGTCGTTGGAAATCAGGGCGGGAATTTTTCGGCGGGGGCGAACATTATGATGCTCCTGCTTGCCGCACAAGAGGAGGAATGGGACGACATTAATATGATGGTCCACGCGCTTCAGCAGGCTGTAATGCGGCTGCGATATTCAGCGAAACCGGTCGTGACGGCGCCGTATGGCCTAACGCTTGGCGGCGGCTGCGAGATCGCGATACACGGCGACCGCGTCCGTGCGGCCGGGGAGACGTATATTGGTTTGGTCGAGGTCGGCGTAGGTGTAATTCCTGCGGGCGGCGGCACGAAAGAAATGACGATGCGTGCGATGGACGCCGCGAAAGCCGTTCCCGATACCGATCCGCTCGTGTTCCTCAAAAGGACGTTTGAAATGATCGGAATGGGCAAGGTCGCGACCTCGGCACAGGAAGGAAAAGCGTGGGGATTTTTCCGCGACGTCGATTCTATCTCGATGAACGGCGATCGTCTGATCGCGGACGCTAAGCAGGAAGTGCTAAACCTTTCCGCGTCGGGTTATGTTCAGCCGGTTCAGCGGGAAGATATCTATGTGATGGGCGAAGCGGGCCAAGCTGCGATGAAGCTTGCTCTGCACATGATGAAACAAGGCAGGTTTATTTCCGAGCACGATCAACTGATCGGCAACAAGCTGGCAAAGGTAATGAGCGGTGGCGACATGAACCATCCAGCATATGTTTCGGAGCAATACCTTCTCGACCTCGAACGCGAAGCATTTGTTTCGCTCTGCGGTGAGCGAAAGACACAGGATCGCATCGCGGCAATGCTCAAGACCGGCAAGCCGCTGAGGAACTAATAACGAATTGAACGCGACGGATGGATGCGATGGACGACCGAATCAAATACGTCACTTCTGAAATGGGAAAGGTCGCTGAGGATGTGAGTGCATCGTTCGGTCCGCTAACCGAGGCACAGCTCAACTGGAAGCCGGCGGAGAAAAGCTGGAGCGTAGGGCAATGTCTTGATCACATTATCAAGACAAATCACGAGTTTGATCCGGAGTTTGAACGGCTCGCGTCCGGCAATCGAAAGAATTCGTTTTGGGAAAACTATTCACCGTTTACGGGTATGGGCGGACGGTTTTTGGTGAATGCTGTAAAGACGGATTCCAAGAAAGCAAAGGCGCCATCGAAAGCGATCGTGCCGCCAAGCGACATCGATGCGAATATCGTGAACAGATTTGTCGAGCACATTGCGGACGTGAACCGAAAGGTTGAAGCATGTGCGGGCGTAGATCTGCAAAAGACGGTCGTCACGTCGCCATTCCTAGTGGCGTTCACCTATAAATTTGATGACGCCTTAACGGTTCTTGTTGAGCATTCAAAGCGTCATGTGCGCCAGGCGAAACGCGTAATGCAGGCAGACGGATTTCCGGGTTAGTTGATCGCACCGATGAACGATTTAAGAGCGAAAAAGGGAAGTGAATGATCGATCTTAGTAGTAGAGCGTTCATATTTGATATGGACGGAACGCTCGTTGACAACATGCATGTTCATTCCGACGCCTGGCGGATCTTGCTGGAGGAGAACGGCGTTGAAATGGACGAACACAAATTTCTCGTGGCGACCGCCGGCCGTACGAACCGCGAGATAATTCCCGAGGTGTTCGGTGATATTTCCGATGAACGCGTCACCGAACTTGCCGTTAGGAAAGAGACCTTGTATCGCGAGGCGTTCTTGCCGCAGAGGAAACCGATCGCCGGCGTGGTCGAATTTTTGGAAGAAGCAAAAGAGCTTGGAATAAAGATGGCTGTCGCGACCGCCGCGTCGAACCCGAACATGGAGTTCATTTTGGACGGCCTGGATCTTCGAAAATATTTCGACGGGATAACGACCGCGACCGATGTAAAAATAGGAAAGCCGGACCCGGCGATGTTTCTCGTCTCGGCGGATAAGCTTGGCGTAAGCCGAAGCGATTGCATGGTGTTCGAAGATGCTCTCGGCGGGTTTGAAGCGGCGAAGTGCGCGGGGATGAAGGCCATCGGGATCGCGACCGTTAATTCGATCGAAGACATAATGGCGTGCGATGCGGTCGTGGCGGCATACGACGATTTCTCGGCACTTCGGGCAAGGGAAGTTGTCGAAAAGTATCTGACATAACCAAATGAAGCGATGCGGCTGGGCAAGGAACGAACTTGCTATTCACTATCACGATAGGGAATGGGGCGTGCCGGTCCATGACGATCGTTTGCTCTTTGAATTTTTGATACTCGAAGGAGCACAGGCCGGATTGAGTTGGGACACGATACTCGCAAAACGCGAGAATTATCGGAAAGCGTTCGATAATTTCGATCCGGCGAAGGTCGCAAAATACAACGAAGCAAAGTGTGCGAAATTGATGCTCAACGAAGGCATCGTCCGCAATCGTTTGAAGATCGCCTCGGCGGTTCGAAACGCGAAAGCTTTTATTAAGGTGCAGGAGGAATTCGGTACGTTCGACAAATACATCTGGTCATTCGTCGGCGGCAAACCGCTCGACAACAAGGTCAAATCGATGGCCGACGTTCCGGCAAAGACCGAGATCTCAGACGCGATATCGAATGACCTGAAAAAGCGCGGATTCAACTTTGTCGGCTCGACCATAATGTACGCGCTCATGCAGGCGACCGGAATGGTGAATGATCATCTTGTCTTGTGTTTCAGGTACGAAGAGGTTTAAATGAACTTACAATTGGCCAGTTCAGTTCTGATTTTTATTATCGGTGTAGTCAATATTTTGCCGATAATTGCGTTCTTTGACATGTCCAAAACAGAAAGCCTATACGGCTTAAAGGTCAGCGGAGAAAGCCTCGAAGTATTGATGCGGCACCGTGGAGTGCTTCTGGCTTTACTCGGAACGGGATTGATCTATTCGGTATTCAAGCCGGAATTTCGTTTGCCGATGATTGTTGCGGCACTTGTAAGCAAATTTGTCTTCATCTTTCTGACTTATATGACGTCAAATGTGACTTCAGAAGTTTTAAAGGTTGCGATGATCGATGTTGTTTCGATCTTCGTTTTGGCCGTTGTTCTAGCAATTGAATTGTGGCCAAAGAAATAATGCCGATAAAGGGCTGAATTCTTTTTTCGTATTTTTCGCGTGTTTCGCGGGCGAAGATTTTATGGATTATCCGATAACTCCGGCTGTCAGATTTTTGAGAGAGAAAAAGGTGAAGTTCGTGCCGCGGCTCTATGACTATGTTGAGAAAGGCGGCTCGGGCGAATCGGCAAATCAGCTGGGCGTGGACGAACACGCGGTCGTAAAGACACTGATATTTGAAACGAATGAGAAAAAGCCTTTGATCGTGTTGATGCACGGTGACTGTCAGGTTTCTACTAAGAATCTTGCCCGCCATATCGGCGTCAAGTCAGTCGAACCGGCGACGCCCGAGCGGGCAGCCAAACACACAGGCTACCTCGTCGGCGGCACATCGCCATTTGGCACGCGAACGGCGATGCCAGTTTACGTCGAGAAAACGATATTCGATCTCGATGCGATCTACATCAACGGCGGCAAACGCGGATTTTTGATCGAGATCGATCCGCGTATTTTGAAAGAGGTTTTAAAGGTCGAAGAAGTGACGGTAGGGATCGAAGGTTAGCAACAGATAGTATCGGCTTTGCCGCAAATAGATGGGCATAGCCCAATAGGGCAGAAGATTTATGTCGGACTGGCTCGAACTAGTTCAAACAGGTAGATACGCAGAAGGGGAAGCGGAGATGCTCGCCGAAACAGATCGCGGCGAAGGCTTTTTCCCGCTTAACGAAGTTAGGGCGTCGTTTTACGAAAATTGGGGCGACTATATTGGCGGTGACGAGAGGATCGCCAAATACAACGAGGCTCTGAGAAATTGGCGCATGTTCGCAAGCTGCTCAACCAGCGGCGGCGAGGGAACGGCAAGAATGATGGATGTGCATCGGGTAGAGAAAAAGTTGGAGCGGTAAAATTCTGATTAGCGGCCTCTCAATCGCTCATCAGATAACTAGACAACGGCATCCGCCGCAGCTTCGGATTTTACTGGACATTCATCCAGCCGTTCAGCGGATTGATACGAATGGAGATGTTGAAGACGATCAAGCGAAGAGCAGAAATACATGGATAAGACGCGAGCTATGGCGCTAGCCGAAAACGAACTCGAATTTTATCGAGAGATGACGTATCAAACGATTTCCGCAAAGATTGGCGAACAAGAGAGTTTCGAACGTTTAACTGAGCAAGGGGAGGCGTATCAAATCGAGTTTGATTTTTTCTTTGACGACAATAAATCCGGGAATATTCGTGTAGCCGGAATTGTCAGTTATAGCGGTTGGACGGATTTTTTTCCGGTGTCGAGTAGTTTCATTATCGCACCTAACGGAGAATTTATTGGTGAGTGATTTGAAAGGAAAATTATGAAAGAAGCAGTAATAGTCTCGGCCGTGCGTACGGCTGTGGGAAAGGCGCCGAAGGGTACGTTGCGGAATACGCGTTCGGATGAGATGGGAGCGGCGGCTATCAAAGATGCGGTGGCTCGGGCCGGCGTCGATGCTTCGTTGATCGATGACGTGATCATGGGCTGTGCGTTTCCTGAGGCATCGCAGGGGATGAACGTGGCTCGGACCTCGGCGATCTTGGCCGGGCTTCCGGTCGAGGCATCAGCGATGACCGTCAATCGTTATTGCTCTTCGGGTCTACAGACGATCGCTATGGCGGCCGAGCGGGTCATGATCGGCGGAGCTGACGCGATCGTTGCCGGCGGGCTCGAATCGATGACGGCAATACCGATGGGCGGCAACACGTTTCGGCCGAATCCGAGCCTCGCGGACACCTATCCCGATTACTATCTGAACATGGGCCTGACCGCCGAAAATCTCGCGAAAAAATACGAGATCACGCGTGAACAGGCGGATGAATTCTCGTACGGTTCGCATGTGAAAGCCCTCGCTGCGATCAAAGATGGGAAGTTCAAGGACGAGATCGTGCCGATGACTATTTTCGTTGATGAATTCGACGAAAAAGGGCGCGTTCGTCGCAAAGAGGTCGTCTTTGAAACCGACGAAGGCCCGCGTACCGATACTTCGCTCGAAGGTCTTGCGAAATTGCGAGCCGTCTTCCATTCGAAAGGAACTGTCACGGCCGGAAATTCTTCACAGATGTCCGACGGAGCCGCCGCGGCCGTCGTGATGTCAGCCGATAAAGCCGCCGAACTTGGGCTCAAGCCGATCGCTCGATTCATTTCTTTCGCCACCGCAGGCTGCCTGCCCGAAGAAATGGGCATCGGCCCGGTTTATGCAATCCCGAAGGTGTTGAAACTTGCGGGACTTACTCTCGACCAGATCGACGTTATCGAGCTAAACGAAGCCTTCGCCGCACAGGGTTTGTCGGTAATGAAAGTCCTCGAAATGGATCCGTCGAAGGTAAATGTAAATGGCGGTGCGGTCGCTCTCGGACATCCGCTTGGCTGTACCGGAGCGAAACTGACAGCTACGCTTTTGCAGGAGCTCAAACGCCGCAACGCTCGCTACGGAATGGTCACAATGTGCGTCGGTGGCGGAATGGGAGCTGCGGGGATCTTCGAAAGGCTGGACTAAGAATTTTTTGCACAGAGAGCACAGAGGTCAAAGATAAGGGTTGGGCGATTATTGAATTTCTGATAAGAGAACGTGCCTTTTCTATCTTTCTCGGTGTTCTCTGAGTCGCTCATCTAGATTTATCTTTCGTGTATTTCCACAGCTCCATTGACCATGCACTATGTTGATGCCGTTCTTTACCGCGTCGGACTCCCGAGCCAAGTTAGTCCATCCCCAACTTTTAGGGTTCCATGTAAACAAGTACGTTGCCATATTATTCACTCAGATTCACTCAGATAAAGAGTTAAAACTTCGAGTGCTGTATTGATATCATCGCCAGAAACATCATAATGCGTGACCATCCGGATCGCAGGTCCGAACGGTATCGCGAGTATGTTCTTTTCTTTCAATTCTGAGCAGATCTCAGCCGAAGTTCTGCCGGTTTCCGTAATGTCGAAAATGACGATGTTGGTGACTACGCGTTCGACGTCGATCTTGATGCACGGAATCTCGGCGAGGCCCTCGGCTAAGCGACGTGCATTTGCATGATCTTCGTGAAGACGTTTTGGCGATTCTTCCAGAGCGATGAGTCCGGCGGCCCCAAGAATTCCTGCTTGCCGCATTCCGCCGCCGAAACGTTTACGCCAAATGCGAGCTTCCTTAATAAAGTCAGTCGTT
>JBBSKW010000070.1:0-15270 GCA_038256005.1 Pyrinomonadales bacterium | reverse complement strand
TGAAGTCCTGGTCGAGCGTTTGTCCGACCGTTATCGAGACTGCGTTACGAACCTGCGAGCTGAATCCGGTCGCTTCAACCCGGACCGAATATACGCCAGGTGTGAGAGCCAGAAATCGGTATTCGCCCTGAGAATTAGTGGTCGCCGTTCGCGAAGTTCCTCGATCACTGTCGGTAAGTGTTACGGTTGCACCGGAAACCACGGCTCCGTTCGGATCAAGGACGCGGCCTTGGATATCCGACGTCGAACCGCCGGCTTGCCCAAGACCGGCAATTGCGAGGAAGAGAGTTAGTAACAAAAGAGAGGTGAAACGAAGCATCGGTTGGATATCCTCCAATTAATTTAGTGAATCGATAAAGACGTTTATAATTACTAATCCGTTACTTTGTTCGGCTGCGGGATGATAGCCGACCCTAACTATCAAAAGAAGAGGGAGCTTTCTTCAGTATTTAACCGCGAAATTGAAGCTGTCCGATTCTATGATGAAACTATAAGAAAATACAATAGGTTTGTTTATAATTTCGAAACGGGGCTTCGCTCAACCGGCGAAGACAGATTCATGCATAACCCTAATTAAGCTAAATAGTATCTTCGTTAGGGGCTTGCAAGATGTAAACAGCAAGTGCATCATATTTTGATGAAGTCCTACTCTCGCGCATCAACGGTGATGCGCCCCGATCGGTAAAGTTCAGTTCGACGGCGTTTTGGAAGTTCGAGGGCAGGTTGGTTATTTGGTTGGAAGTTGCTTTCGGGCTTATCGAACGCGAATCTTGGCGGGCAGACCGTTTCCCCAATTTAAAGTTCGTATTCGATGCTTCTTTTGGATCTTGCCGCTTGCGGGCAACAAAAACGCATAAACAAAAATGAAACTGTACGTAGGAAATCTTTCTTTTCAAACTTCGAGCCATGATCTCGAAGAACTCTTTGCCGGTATCGGAACCGTTGAATCCGCTTCGGTCGTTGAAGACCGCGAAACGGGCCGCTCACGTGGTTTTGGTTTCGTCGAAATGGCGTCGCAGGCTGAAGGCGAAAAAGCAATTGCTGAACTCGACGGTAGCGAGCAAAATGGCCGCACGCTGAAAGTTAATGAAGCCAAGCCCCGCGAAGATCGCGGATTTGGCGGCGGTGGTGGTGGTGGTCGCGGCGGCGGTGGTGGTGGAAACCGCGGCGGTGGTGGTGGCGGTGGATACGGCGGCGGACAGAACCGCTGGTAGTTAAATCAAAAACCGCGATCTTCGGGTCGCGGTTTTTACATTAGGGCCTTTTTTTGGTGACGTTTGATTTCGGCTTCGGTTTGACGGGAGCAAAGCTATTCACGACGGGAGTAACCAAAGTTCCCTTGATGGGAAATTCGATCGACTTGATCATCGTTCCGTTCAGATAAATATCCGCACGATAGATTCCTGCGACCCACATCTTTTGCGGCTTGCCTTGAAAATTGACCTCGTTTTGGCCTTCGTTCGTTGTAAAGCTCGCGGAGACCACTTTAGTTTCCGGTCGTACGCCGTTGACCTTTACCGCCACGAGCAGCATCTTTATAGTCGCAGATTCAGATGAGCCCAGCTTTACCACACAATGGATCGGAACGTCGTTAATACCGAATTCCGAGACCGCTTCGCCCGCCTTACCTTCGCCATCGTCTCTGGCAAGGTAGACAAAAGGTTCGGCATTTTCGTCCGACACAGGCAGTTGGCCATAAGCCGCCGTAGATGCAACTGCGATCGATAAAAGCAGGAGAATGTTGTATTTCAGATGTCTCACAGGAATAAATTGAACTCCGCAAGATTAAGAGACACATTTGCCGGTTTTAGTTGTATAGCGGTTGAAAGTTTAATCAGCTGTTCGCCGCGATTGGGACATGAAATCCCTAATCAAGCCAAGAAACTCCATTGCTTTAACACTTCGAGTAACACGCGTATAATTCTCCGATAAAATGCGTTTCGTTTTTTCCCGCAGATTTTTCATTCTTCTCACGCTTGGCCTCGTGCCACTCTCTATGTCGTGGAATCTGCCGGCCTTGCGGACAGTGGTGATAGTGTTTGATGTCCTACTGATCGCTGCTGCACTAGTAGACTACTTTGTCAGCCGACGCCTGCCGGAAGGTTTTTCGATCCGGCGCGTGTTCGACAAACGGTTTGCGATCGGCGACCCGACAACGGTTTCATTGATGGTCGAAAACGAAACGACCCGCGATATCCGATTGAATCTTAAAGACGAATATCCGTCAGACTTAAAGCTGGAAGATCCACGACAGGCGGAATTTCTCGCCGAGGCTCAAACGAACGCAGAATTCTCATATCGGATCACGCCACCCAAACGTGGGCGTTATGAGTTCGGCAAAACATCCGTTCGCGTTCTTTCGAGGCTTGGACTGGTCTGGTGCCAGACCGATATTGGCGAAGCTCAAAGTGTAAAGGTCTATCCGAACATGCGGCGTGCTCGCGAGATCGAGCTAAAGGCACTCGGGAACCAGTCATTCATTGCTGTACGGCGACGTGCGATCCGCCGTGGCGAAGGACGCGAGTTTGAATCAATGCGTGATTACGTCCGCGGCGACGAGCTTCGGCATATTTCCTGGACTGCAACGGCTCGCCGGTCAAAGCTGACTACACGGCAGTTCCAGATAGAACGCGATCAAACTGTAATTATCGCTATCGACGCGGGACGGTTGATGACCGGGAGGATCGAGGGCGAGACCAAGTTCGACACGGCGATCCATGCATCGCTCGCACTTATGTCGGCGTGTGCTCGAGCCGGCGACCAAGCCGGACTTCTCGTTTTCGGTAGGCGCGTCAGAAAA
The DNA here is from genome assembly GCA_038256005.1 of Pyrinomonadales bacterium. Classification (GTDB taxonomy): domain Bacteria; phylum Acidobacteriota; class Blastocatellia; order Pyrinomonadales; family Pyrinomonadaceae; genus OLB17. Next base: position 12,470 of record JBBSKW010000070.1, on the reverse strand, counting down.
TATCTTCCTCCAAAACGCGGCATCGAACATCTCGATTCCGTACTTGAAGCACTTCACGATCTGGAGCCCGAATTGATCGAGCCATCGTATGCTCGGGCGTTTCAGTTCGTCGGTTCAAACTCGAAGAAACGCGCGTTCGTCGTGATCCTGACCGACCTCGTCGACAAGCAGAGTTCGGGGGAATTGATCAATTCGCTAAAGCTCCTTCGGCCGCGACATCTCCCGCTTGTTGCCACGATCGGCGATCGCGATCTGAACGCGATGGTCAGCACTAAGCCCAACGACATCCGCGAAGTGTTTCAACAATCTGCCGCTGAAGAGATAATTCGGCAGCGTGGTGCGGCACTGAGAATGGTCGAATCGCTGGGCGGACTGGCACTTGACGTTACCACACAAACGCTTGGCCCAAAGCTACTAGAAAGTTACATGCGCGTTAAAGAGAGGGGCCTGCTTTGAATATGGATCAAACTTATACAGCGCATTGTCGTTTGAGTGCCATTGTTCCGCAATAAAGCCCAAAACGCGCGTCTAACGAGATTGGGTCGATAAATTCTAGTAACATTTTGTAAGGAAAAACACCGTATATGAGCAATCCTGTAGAAATGCATGATTTTATGTGGTTGGGGGAAATGAGCGGAACGGCGAATATGGGAGCCGGCCGTATCGCAGAAGCGGGCAAGATATACCCTGCCCCCGACGGGCACCGACTCTTTTATGGAAGCTACGGGACCGACGTTGTTTTCTTTATGGTCAAGGCGAATCCGGGGTTCGAGCACACCGCGGGAAGGTTCTACATGCAGAACAAAGTGTGGTTTGGTGAGGAAATCGGGCGATTTGGACACCACGGCGAAGTCAAATTGAATGCCACTAAAAAGGTCATTGAAGGATTCATGGACATCTTTATGGGCATATTGAGTGCGACAAGTGCCCCGCTCGCCTTAAGCATTTCAGGCATGAATTTGCTAGTCTCTGTCGGCAAGGTCAAGCAGGATTGGGATGTTTATAAAGATGCAATAGAAGTGCTTTTATATAACCGCAAATTCATTAAGGAAAATGCACCGATACTTTACAATGTGGTGATGATCGAAGTGCTTTATGGGCACCTCGAGAAAACACTCACCGCCAAGACGACTGACGCATTATTGAATGCGATTCCCGGCCCTAAGGTTGCCGGAAAAGTTGCAGGCGTCTTCATCGGCAAGTTTGGCGAGGACGACCTGAAAGAACGTTTGAAAGCGCTCAGCAAATTATTCAATGATGTGCTGGTGAAAGTTACCGTACACGCAGCGGCGAAATGGCCGGAAAAGCTTGAGAAGCAGCAAGTTCACGACTTAGCTTTCCACCACGTTGTTACACCACTCAATGAGAAGCATTGGTTGAAATATATGGAACAACCGATCGGTGAAAAGATAATTGAGGAAACCGTCGCTAACTGTCTTGGTTTGCAAGGGCCGTGTAAAAAGATTGGGGCGGCTCTAAAGAAGTTCGAATAGTAGTAACGAAAGAGAAAGAATGGGCGCAATGTTGTAGATCGCGGCCATTCGACTTATTATGCCTGGCATCGGCTTCGTTTATCGTGGCTTGCAATTAATGCCAAACCCATCTAATAAGAACTTTTCACTCGTACTTGTAAAACCATCTCACTACGATGACGATGGCTATGTTATCCAATGGTATCGTTCGGCGATACCGTCGAATTCGCTTGCCTGTCTTTACGGCCTCGCTCTTGAATGCGCGGAGCAGAGAGTGCTTGGGCCGGATACGGTCTTCGATATCCATGCCTTTGATGAAACTAACACACGAATCGACATCGATGAGATCGTGAAACTCGTCAAGAATGCCAACAACGGCATGGTGATGCTGGTCGGCGTTCAATCAAACCAGTTCCCGCGTGCTTTAGATATAGCACGGCCCCTTCGCGCGAAAGATATAAAGGTCGCGATCGGCGGCTTTCATGTATCGGGAACAATGGCGATGCTCGAGCATCGTGATCCATACTTTGAAGAAGCGATAGACATGGGCGTATCGCTTTTCGCGGGCGAAGCGGAAGGACGGCTGGGACAGGTGTTGCTCGATGCCGCGATGAACGACCTTCAGCCGATCTACAACTTCATGGACGACCTTCCGAATATCGAAGGCGTTGCAACACCGGTTCTTCCGCTGAACGCGTTCATCTGACTGCCGGAGCGACCACGAGCTTTGATGCCGGCCGCGGCTGTCCTTTCGCATGTTCGTTCTGCACGATCATAAATGTTCAGGGCCGAAAGTCTCGCCGCCGGTCGCCGGAGGACATCGAGCGTATAGTTCGCACGAACGTCGAACAAGGCCTTCACTCGTTCTTTATCACCGACGACAATTTCGCGCGTAACAAGGATTGGGAAATAATCCTCGACAGAATTATCGATCTGCGCGAAGTGGAGAAGCTGAACATCAGTTTTATTATCCAGGTCGATACGCTGTGTCATAAGCTGCCGCACTTTATCGAGAAATGTAAACGAGCGGGCGTTAAACGCGTCTTTATCGGGCTTGAAAATATCAACCCGGAGAGCCTTCTCGGAGCAAAGAAACGGCAGAATAAGATCACCGATTATCGCCAAATGCTGCTCGAATGGAAGCGGGTCGGCATTGTCACATACTGCGGATATATTCTTGGTTTTCCCGGCGACACGCGCGAATCCATCATTCGCGATATCGAAGTTATCAAAAGAGAATTGCCCGTCGATCTGCTCGAATTCTTTTATCTGACGCCGCTACCCGGTTCAGAGGATCACAAGACTCTTCATAACTCCGGAATCGCGATGGATGACGACCTAAACAAATATGATCTGAACCACGCGGTCACTTCCCATCCGCTGATGTCGCGAGAGGAGTGGCGATCGGTCTATCGCGAAGCCTGGGAAACATATTACACGGACGAGCACGTCGAAACCGTGCTTCGCAGAGCGATCGCGACCGGACGCGGCAAAAACTTATCTGAACAAAGTGCATCGAAACGAACAGATCTCAAAAGGTGAGACGGCAGCTCTTGTTGATCGATAGATCGTGAGGAGCATGCTACGTGGTTGAACGACGCTCGATGGTTCGATCGCGGCCGACAAAGAACAAATAGACAAACATCAGGAGCCCGGTTGAAATGCCTACGGCGTACTTCACAGCCGGTGGAAGCGACGATGGCGACACAAAGCCTTCGATTAAACCGGCGAGGACCAGTATCAACGCACAGCCGATAACGATCCGTGTCGCTTCGATCCCTTTTTTCTTAAGCGCCTGGCCTCGTGTCAGTTCTCCGGGATTAATGAGTGCGTAACCGATCATCGTACCGGCACCGCCCGCGAGAAAGATGCAGAATAATTCGATCACACCATGTGCTACTACGAATTCCGCAAGGTCAGAACCGAAGACCGGATCGAATTTGAACGCCGTCGCGAAAACGCCGCCGAGATTTAATCCATTAAAAGCGACGATATAGATCGATCCGATGCCAAAAAACGCTCCCCAAGCGAAGGCGTTGAATGAGACCAAAATGTTGTTCGTCATGATAAAGCTCGAACCGATCTGGTTCGCTTTATTCAGCGAGAGCCACCAGCGCTCGCCGCTTTCCACCGAAGCCTGAATGCCCTCAAGCCCGAGCACGTTGATGAATTCGCTATTGTTTGATACTAGCGCAAAAGCAATAATGGCCGGGATCAGAAACGACAAGAACGAAATGAAAACGTAAACCCGGTTATCCCGAACGGCACGAGGTAGATCATGCCAAAAGAATCTGGCGATAATGCTCTTGCCTTCGCCGTCCGCACGATAGATCTTTCCGTGTGCCCGAATTACAAGACTGTTCAGATAATTTACGACCTTTGGATCTCGTGTCTCGGCTCGTGCGATCGCAAGATCTGCCGCGGCACGGCGATAAAGCTCACCAAATTCACGCACTTCCATTCGCGAAAGGCTCCGCAAACTGCTTCCGGCGAGAAGTCCCAAAAGGTCCTCAAGCCGCAGCCAGTCATCTTTTTTTTGATCGATGAACGAGAGCATCTGACCTCAAATTTTAGTTTGACGGTAAACGAATTGCTAATCGAAAAGCCAGAATCTAAAATCAAACGAACTAGTGTCAGACGAAGTAAAAAAATACCACGAAGAAGATGCGATCGGGAAGACCTACGACCTGAAGATCATTCGCCGGCTTTTGGGTTATCTTCGGCCGCACTGGCACCTGACGATAGTCGCGTTGGTCCTAACTTTGCTAACAAATATTCTGATCAGCACACAGCCATATTTCACTAAAGTCGCCGTCGACGATTTCATCACGCCGCGACAAACGGATGGCATTTGGCTTTTTGCTTTAGCATTCTTTGGTGTTTTTCTTTTTCGGTTCATCTTTTCTTACATTCAGGAAATCCTTTTGAACACGGTCGGGCAACGGGTAATGCTCGACATCCGTTCGCAGATCTTCGCAAAGCTTCAGCGGCAAGAACTTGCCTACTACGACCGCTATCCGGTTGGAAGAATAATCACTCGGTTGACCTCAGACGTCGATGCTCTAAATGAACTGTTTACCTCGGGCGTCATCGATGTTCTTGGCGATCTTGTGATCATCGTGGCGATCATCGCTTGGATGTTTGCCCTCGATTGGAAACTTGCGATCATTTCGCTGGTTACGGTTCCGCTTTTGTTTGCAGCAACGAATTGGTTCCGTAAACACGCGCGTACGGGTTTCGACAAAGTGCGGACCAGAAATGCTCGTCTGGCGGCCTTCCTTCAAGAGTATATTTCAGGAGCCCAAACGGTTCAGTTGATGAACGCAGAAGCTCGCGCTCAGTCCAAATTTCGCGAGATCAACGACAAATATCGACAGGCAAACATCGAAACGATCTATTATTACGCGATCTTTTATCCGCTCGTCGATTTCATCGGGGCGGTCGGGATCGCGGTTGTTATCTTCTTTTTCGGCTACGAATACCTCTCGGGCCTCACCGCTGCCGAAGGTGTTTTGACGGTCGGCATTCTTGCGGCGTTCATCCAATATTCGCAACAGCTTTTTCAGCCGATTCGCGATCTATCAGATAAGTTTAACGTCCTGCAGGCCGCGATCGTCGCCTCTCACAGAATATTTGTTCTACTTGATCTCGAGATCGATATCAAGAGTCCGAACGAACCCAAGAAATGGGGAGAGACGATCGGTGAGATCGAGTTTCGAAACGTTTGGTTTGCCTATAAAGACGAAGACTGGGTGCTCAAGAACGTTTCGTTTAAGGTTGAGCCCGGCGAAAGTATCGCACTGGTCGGCCATACAGGTTCGGGTAAGACGACGGTAACTAATCTTTTGATGCGTTTCTATGACGTTCAGAAAGGCAAGATCCTGCTCGATGGCGTGGACATCCGCGATTGGGACTTGGAAGATCTGAGGTCAATATTTGCTGTCGTGCTTCAGGATGTGTTTCTGTTCAGCGGATCGGTCGAGCGAAATATTAGTCTTGGCAATAATTCGATTGACCGTGCACGCGTCGAGTGGGCCGCCCGCGAGGTTCACGCCGATGGATTTATTGATGGCCTTGAAGGAACCTACGATTTCAAGGTTCGCGAACGCGGTGCCGGACTTTCCGTAGGTCAAAAGCAGTTGATCTCATTTGCTCGCGCACTAGCCTTTGATCCAAAGATCCTTATTTTGGATGAGGCGACCAGTTCGATCGATACAGAAACCGAACAGCTTATTCAGCAAGCCGTCGACCGCGTAATGGCCGCCCGAACGTCGTTGGTCGTTGCACATCGGCTTTCAACCATTCAACGGTGCGACCGGATAATTGTTCTGCATCATGGCGAGCTAAAAGAGATCGGAACGCACAACGAGCTACTCGCGTTTCGCGGCCTATATTGGAAGCTATTTCAACTGCAATATTCGGATCGGGATTCGGGGCCCGGAGAGCTTGCCCAATCACTCGGCTAAATGTTTCGGTAACTTGTTAGGCTATAGAGCGAAGTTTGTTTATAATATCGGGCAATTATGCAGCCGGAGACTATCGTCAATCAATCTACCCTGGGGAACACAGGTGCCCTCATCGAAGAGCTTTTCTCTAACTGCGCACAGAATGCCCCTAATTATGGCGTGCGAATCGATTGTTTCCGCTCCTCGATCGAAAAGACCACGAAAAAGTACCTTATCGCCTCGTCAAGCGCCCCCGTTGCTGAAGGCGAAACCGAAGATTTTATTCGCCAGCTTCAGTTGGACGACCTTTTTCTCGCGATCGCTTGCGCCAACGGGAACGAACGAGCCTGGTGGGAGTTTGACCAGTCGCATCGCTCATACCTCGAACGTGTCGCACGGCATCTTGCCAAGACCGAGATCGATGCACAGGAAGTTGTCGATCAAGTTTACGTCGATTTATATGGCCAAAAGATCGTCGATGGTGAACGGGTCTCGAAGTTTGCGACCTACAGTGGCCGTGGCAGCCTTCGAGGTTGGTTACGTACGGTGATCTGGCATTCGCTGGTAGATCTTCACCGTGCGAGCCATGATGAGGTCTCGCTCGATGAAATGACCGAGAACGTCGGCGAAGGCCAGGCTCATGCGAACTTTGCCGAACCCGCTCCCGGCGGCGAAGACGAGATGCTAGAGAAGATCAAACGCGATCGATATCGCAAAGCGACAGTTTCAGCACTTGCTTCCGCATTTTCTTCCTTGGAAGATCATGAAAAATTATTGTTGCTTTATTACCACGTGGAAAATTTGAAACTTCGCGAGATATCACGCTTGATCGAGAACGAAGATTCGGCTTTGCGCGGATGGTTTCAACGAAAAACTGCAACAAGAGAAGGCGGCGGCCGAACGCACGAATCGACCATAATGCGTTGGCTCGAAAAGAGTTACGGCAAAGTTCTTCAAAATTTTAAAGAGATCCTTACAAAGGATCATGGCCTAAAAGACAACGAGATCACTATTTGCCTTGAACTCGCAACAACCGATCTTTCGCCGCGAAGCATATTTGGAAATCTCGCTGCAACTTGATGTCGTTCGAACGCTTCTTACCGAACGTAAACCAACCAAAAAACATTTTTTCGCAAAATTTTCCTCTATGTTACGTCTGGCTTACGGGAGGAAAAGACCATGGCAAATACTGTGGAACTAAACAAAGAAGAATCGAACATACAGGGATTTATAGGGCAGTATCTTGCCGAACGTCCAACTGACCTCGATTTTGCGAGCAACGACACCTCGCATATCGACCAGGATACGCTTTCTGCATTTGCCGAAGGTTCGCTTAACAAGCGTGAGAGCACGCCGGTGGTTGGCCATCTTGTCCGTTGTTCCTTCTGCCGGCATATTACCGCAGAACTAGTCAGACTCGACGTTGCGTTTGCTGAAGCGCCGGCTGCCCAGCCAACACGGTCTGAAGCGCCGGGCAAGATCTCAGAAGTTTTAAGCGGGCTGTTTTCTAAGATCTTTGGAACGACCGACGGTGCCGTTTTCGCTCATACCGAAGACGAGGCGAAAAATAAGGATGAAAAAGATAAAGAAGACGAAGAATCGGCTCAATAAAAGCCAGTCGGGATTCTAAACCACACCCCTGCCGCCCGTGAAGATAATTGTCTCGGGGCGGCACTCTTGTGTTTGCGTAAAAAAGCACCCATGTTGCGCAACCAATCTTCCGATCGAGACGAATCAAATGCTTCCGATTATTTGCTAATAGGAGTTATAATCATGGATATGCCCCTAATGACCGATTCTGTTATTGAGACTGAAGAAACTTCTTTGGAGAATTGCGCAGCCGAGCGTAAGGGGCTTTCGGTTGTACGCGTTGCCGATGCTAAATTACCCACGACACGTGGCAATTTCAGCATCGCCGGCTATCGGTCGCTAAATAGCAGCGAAGAATTTGTGGTTCTCTACAAGGGCGAACTTAGTGCCGAGATCCCGACGTTGGTAAGAATTCATTCCCAATGTTTAACGGGTGACGTTTTTGGATCGATCAAGTGTGACTGCGGGCCGCAACTTCATCGAACGATGGAAATGATCGAAGCTGAGGGCCGCGGTGCGATCGTTTACCAACAGCAGGAAGGCCGTGGCATTGGCATCATCAACAAGATACGTGCTTATGCCCTTCAAGACCAAGGAGCTGATACCGTTGAGGCCAACGAACAGCTTGGCTTCGCCGTCGACGCCCGCGAATACCGGCAGTGCGCCGAGATACTTTTTGATCTTGGTCTTTGCAAAGTTAAAGTCATTTCAAACAATCCCGATAAATTAAAGGCCCTCAAAGATGCCGGACTTCAGATCGTCGAAAGAATCCCTATCGAGATCACCGGTGACGAGCCAGCCGCCCACTACCTCCGAACAAAAAAAGAGAAACTCGGCCATCTTATCGACATGGCCTGACTAAGGCTCAAGCCAATCTGTTTTCCAGATTAGTCATACTCGTTTGCTGATCGCACGCAACCAAAAAAGAGGCTGCCCTCGCGGACAGCCTCAAAAGATCGAACGATCGATCAGTCAATGCGAGTTAGAAAATAAACTTAGCTCGCATGCGAATCGTTCGTCCACCATAGGAACCAATTCCGTAATTTTGGAAATTAACATTCCCGGGAATTGCAAAGGCCTGGGTAAAGGCCCCAACGCCGTTAATGGTCTGAGGACGCTGATTAAAGATATCAAAGATCTCAGCACCGATCTGAACGTTATACCTGCTGTCTCGACCAAATCTCGTGTTCTTAAGAATGACTAGATCGGTCCTGCTGAATCCTCTGGTTCGGAAACTATTTCGGCCTACAGTTTCGGCTCCATTGCCAGCTAATTCTTTGGCAAAAAATCCTGTTCGAATAAAGCCAGCATTCGGATTGACTGCGACGTAACCTCGAACATTTGGATTTGGAGCAGAGCCAACAGGTACTAACGTAACAACTCCATTAACCAGTGTAACGCCCATAACTTCACTACCAATGTTCGGATTGCCATTGGGATTGAAGAGAGCCCGGTCGCCTGCCGCGTCACCATTACGGTTGGCATCACGACCAGCCTGAATAGTGATGGGCTGCCCAGACTGGATCTGGAAAATTCCATTTATTTGGAATCCGCCCAACACGGCTCGAACAAACGGATTCGAATCGTTGTTGAAAAACGGAATATCTACATTGAAAGAAGATACAAACCGATGGGGAATGTCCAATGGTGAGGGGCCATATTCCGTATCGACATTACCTCCATTTGTAAAGAACTCTCCAGCATCCTGAGCACGACGGGGATTGAGTGCTGAAGTATTCAGTTCATTCGTAGAATTGTCTCTCGTCTTGCTCCACGTGTAGGCAGTAGTAAAGCCCACATTGCTTGTGAAGCGACGGTTGAAACTTATTGCGAGCCCGTCATAACGCGATTTGCCGATCGGCGGAAATCCGGTTATCGCCCCATTGAAACCCTGCGCCGCCAACTGTCTAGGTGCGACAAATGAAGTCGGACTAATAGCCGGGTTGTTTGCGACCACGGTTGCAATGGTCGGAAGAGCAGCAACCTCAGCTGCGGTTGGCGTCGTTAAAAAGGTTGGTAGTACCAACGCCGCATCGATAACCGGGCGAGAGTTTAACTGCACCTGAACTGGCAGTTTTTCACCGTGAGTTCTCAAATAACGAATTTCCAACCCATTTGACCTACCTATAGAACGCTGATACGAAATTGCAAACGAATCTACATAAGGTACCACTTGCGGCAAAATGAAGGATCCCGCGAAGTTACGAAGAAAGGCAGGTGACAAATTTGGAATGAAAGGGGCTGTTCCTGCACCGCCGCTCGCCAGAAAGTTAGTATCCGGACCAGCACCCTGCAGTTCTCCCTGTAATGTCGGAGGCAGACTGATCAAATTGAAATTCGAGAAATTCGGGAAGAACGACCTTGAGTAATTTCCCCGAATAGCACTATCTCCGCGTGCACCAAATAAGAACTTACCAACCCGATTGTCCCATTCCGGAGAATACGCAAACCCGAGACGCGGGGCAAAATTGTTCTTATCCGTTTCGGGAACGCCGAACTCAATGACACCGGGAAGATTTGCGGGTGAAGCTGTAGCCTGAAGAGCCGAATCGCGATACAGCCCCTGGTATTCATACCTAAGACCCAAATTAAGCGTTAGATTTGGGCGAATCTTCCAGTCATCCTGAACGAAAGCAAAGAACCGGTGATTATTGGAAACAAATGTTCCTGAGCCAATTCCCTTAATATTAACCACATCAGGCTTAAGGTCCAACGCTAGTCGTTCGAAGGTACTATAAAAGTAATCTCCGCGTGAGCGAGGCAGGAAATCACTGCCTCCGAGGTACCTGCGGTAATCAGCTCCAGTCTTAACTGTATGCGAACCTTTGATCCACGTGAGCGAATTGTAAACTTGATAGTTATTATCGTATCCACTCTGCGGCAAGTTGCCGTTTGGTCCGATCGCCAGGTTAGCATCAAGGACTGTCAGGTTCGGAAAATTACTAAGAGCCGAATCCTTCAAAGGAAAGTCTTGAATCGTTCGGAGATAAGATAACCGAAGGTCGTTTACCAGATTAGAAGAAATGGATCGGATCCAGTTCATCGAGAAAAGATCGGTATCGTAAGTGGAATTATTGTTGAACGCCAATCCGCCATTTCCGGCCTGTTCAGCGAGGTAGCGAGACCGTGCATATCGATACCGAAATTGATTCTTCTCGTTAGGCAAGTGATCGATATTAAATTGGTAAGACTTCTGATCCTGAAACGCGGGAATAGGCAGAATTACCGTTCCAAAGGCTATTGAAACACCGTTTACCGTACGGGAAGTTGCATTTGCTGACGGCGCTGTAGGAACAAACGTTCTTAAGATGTTTAATACAAAAGGACTGACACCAGGTACCGCAGCGAGAGTGCTGAGCCCGGCCGCGGTAGGAGCTTCAAACGAACCAGCCGACGAGGCACCTTCCTGATAATACTTTTCGTATGCCCCAAAGAAGAAAAGCTTGTTCTTACCCGAGTTAAAGATTGGACCGCCGTTGCCAAAATTGAAGAAGGGCAGTGGCCCACCAAGTGTACCGCCATAACGTACTTCCTTAAAGAAATTTTTAGTTATGTCGTCTTCATCAGTTGATCGAGCATTGAATCGCTGACTACCAATATAGCCGAACAAACTACCGTGAAAGTCGTTGGTTCCTGACTTGGTAATTTGATTGAACTGACCACCCGCTCCAGCCCCAAATTCTGCGCTGAAGTTGTTCTGCAGCAGGGTAAATTCCTCAACTGCATCTTGAATAGGTGCGGTTGATGGGCCTGTCACAGATGCATCATTGTTATCGACTCCATCTATGTTGAATGTATTTCCACGTGCTCTAACACCTCCGCTCACACCACCGGAACCGGCAGTACCGTTAGCAGGAGGAATTACGTTTGGAGCCAAAACGGCAAGGTTATTTGCGTTACCGCCTGTCGGTAGATCAAGAACCTTTCGTTCGCCGAATGTGGTTCCAAGTTGCGACGTATCGCTCTGCACAATTGTCTCAGTGCCTGCGACTACGTCAACGACCGCACCGGTGATCCCGGCTGCCGGAAGCGTTACGTCGGCCGTCGCCGTCTGGTTAAGAGAAACTATAAGTTGCCGTATGGTGGTCGCAAATCCACTTTTACTAACAGTTAGCGTGTACTCGCCAACTGCGACGTTCGGAAATTGGTACGATCCCGATCCAGTCGTTTGAGCCGTGAACTCTTGTCCACGACGCTTGTCCAGCAGGACCACTTGAGCGTCGGGAATTACAGCGCCATTCGCATCGACGATGCTGCCAGTAACAGTACCGCCCGTAACTTGCGAAAAGGCTGCAATCGACAGCATCGCCATATAAGCGAAAGTGACCATCGAGGCCTTAAAAAATTTGTGTATCATGTGTCCCCCAAAAAATCGAACCCAAAGCTGCGTTCGAATGCCTTTTTCCTGATAATCTACTCCCTACATCGGAGTCCAACGACGATTGATGCAACTTACGAGCCACTGCGCGCGGAATACTGGGAACTTAGGTAAATCGTTCTAGTGCCGACACTTATCTGCGGGTTTGGGCATCGTCCGCGAGCGATTTGGAATAGCCTGAAAGTAGACATCCGAAAAAATGAATAAAGTACGATAAGCTGAATTTAAAAAACTCGCCTTCCTTCTTTTCCGAAACGCCTGACTCGACATATGCTTGTAGGATAAATGTCAGAAAGGATATACCGAGATTCGGTACATAACATAATTCGGCTAAAGACCGATACCGAAGAGGGTGAGCTGATCGGTAACCTTATCGATGCTGGCGAGTTCCAACGGCTGCGGCGGATCAGACAGCTTGGTCTCGCTCACTTCGCTTATCAAGGTGCAGAGCACACGCGGTTCACGCATAGCCTCGGTGCGTTCCATCTTGCGACGCGAATCCTATTCAAGCTTGGTGTGACCAATTATATTGATCCGGCGGACGCATTGGCTGTGCGGATCGCCGCCTTGCTTCACGATATTGGT
>JBBSKW010000069.1:0-15888 GCA_038256005.1 Pyrinomonadales bacterium | reverse complement strand
TTGCCGGCAAACCTTCGCGCTCCGGTGCTCGATGCAATTACTTCCCTCCAGTTCACAGTCGCCGAACACATTGAAGGAATTCTGAAAAACCAGGATACACAGTCTGCGATCAGCGGCTTTGTCGAACGCCGCGTTAACGAAGTGTTGTCACGACGGGTTTCGTCCGTGATCGATGACGAAACCTTTGACCGTTTGATCAGATTCATTGAAGAGCGCATCGCGTCGGGTCTTGACTCACCGGCACTCGAAAAGACCATTCGCGAATTCGTCGACCGCCGCGTTAACGATCTCGTCAACACTGAAACGCCGATCGGTGAGATGTTTACGCCGGACGCTGTTGCTCTGCTAAAGGAAAAAGCCGCGGAACAGATCGCTCCGGTAACACACCACCTGACCGAGATCGCTGCCGCAGAAGGCACACGCAATCAGATCGGGGCCTTGATAAAGAAAGAGGTCCACGAATACTACGAGAATCTTCCGTTCTTCAAGAAGATCTTCGTCTCGCGAGATACGCTGCTCAAAGAAGTTGACGACCTAGTTAATGAAAGCCTTCCCAGAAGAATTGAAGAAACCCTGAAGGGCGACGTCTTTGCCGCCGAAGCCGGTTCGTTCATCAATACTACGATCGACAACGCGATGTCGCGTCCGCTACCCGAGGTGATCGGAAAGATCAATCCGGAACAGCTCGACCGGCTGAAAACGCAGGTCACAAATTCGATCATAAAGCTGATCCGCGGTGAGCAAATGCGGAGCTCGGTCTCGGAATACGTTACCGATACGCTGCAAAAGTTTCGCCCGCACAGCATCGATTCTATCTTGAGAAACGTTCATCCCGAATCTGAGGCAAAGCTGAAAGAGATGTTGTCCAAAGGCCTTCTTGCAATTATCGCCGGTGAGAACACATCGCGGCTCGTCAACGATATGCTGTCGCACCAGATCGAAAAACTGCTCGCCGCACCGATCGGTAAACTTTCCGACAAGATCGAGGAAGACAAGCTGCTCTCGGCAAGCGAGACGTTCTCAGACACGATAATCGCCGCCATTCGCGAAAAGCTGCCCGAAGCGATCAAAGAGTTCGACGTCGGTACGGTTGTCCGCGAAAAGATAAAGACCTATCCGGTCGAAAAGCTCGAGGCACTCGTTATGTCGGTCGCCAAAGAACATCTCAGAACGATCGAACTATTCGGTGCCGGTTTCGGCTTTGCGATCGGAATTCTCCAAGCGATCCAGTTTTACATCTACGCCCGATAAGACTCGTCGGGACGTTTCTGTGTTAACATCTTCGGCTATAAATCGGAGGCAAAAAAAATGAGTGAGATCGTTGAAGGAAATTACGTTACGTGCGGCATCTGCAGCAAGGAGACCACCGTTCAGTTCATAACCGAGCGTGAAGGAGGCAAAGCTTACGATCTCGGCTGTATACATCGGAATGCCGCATGCCCGACGTGCGGTAAACTTGCAAAAGATGACAGCGATTCGATACTTTCGATCAAACCGTCGTGCCGAACCTGTAACCCGGAAGATTATGAGGACGACGATGATGAATAGAAAGCGATTATTGCTGGTGTTGATGGTGTTTCTGTTTCCGGTCTTTGCAGGCGGGCAGGCCGCGCCGGACGCGGGTGAGTTGACGCGGCTATTGAATCAATTCCTCGACGGAGCTGGACGCAACGATGCTGCGATACACGATCGCTTTTGGGCAGACGATCTAATTTATACTCGAGGTGTCGGCCAGCGGATCGACAAGGCAGAATTGATGAAAGGCGTCCGCTCAGCGGCAGCTCCAAAGCCAGAAGATCCGGTAACGTTTTACACAGCAGAAGACGTAAAGATCCAACAATACGGTATGGCGGCCGTCGTCGCGTTTAAGCTCGTCGGCACCACCAAACGTAAAGACGGCACAACCAGCATCTCGAATCACCTAAACACGGGCACGTTCATAAAACGCAAAGGAATTTGGCAGGCAGTCGCTTGGCAAGCAACGCCTGTTGCCCCGCCAAAACTGAGCGAGCAGTTTCAAAGTCGGCAGTCATTTTGACTCCCAAAGCGGCCTCGTCCGGACCGTCTGATCGAAAATACGTTCGCGGTTCCCGGGGTGGTTGTTATTATCTAAACACCAGCGGAAACAAGACTTATGTGAACAAAGAGTTATGTCACTGAACTCGAGCGAACCAGCCTAAAAATAGAATAAAAATATTTTGCAAGTTTTCATCTACCGCTCGTTCTTGGTCGAACGGTTATTGAAGATGACACATGCGGAGTGAAACCCTGAGTTCGGAATGCGGAAAACAAAACGTTTTCAGACGCAATTTCCGGTGCAAATGAATGTTTCGAATATGCTCATGAAAGACGTGTGAAGTCATTGGATATAGCCGAGGGCGGGCTTGCCCTGACGGCCGCCGGAACGTGTCCGGCGATAATCACAAAGGGAACAATTCCCGAAAAGTTTTGAGGTTAAAACAATGAGAAGATCAATTCTGTTAACAATTATCTCGGTTGCAACATTCGCTTTTGCGGCATGTACACCGGAAACCAAAACGGTAAACACGCCGCCGGCGGCCACACCCACATCATCACCTGCTGCTTCACCGGCTACGTCGCCTTCGAATAGCCCGAGTGCTTCACCCGCTTCAAACGACAACGCGACCGCCGGTAAGGCAGACGTTTTGGTCGGTAAATGGCTCGGGGCTGAAGGAACGTTCCTCAACGTCACAAAGAAAGGGGACAAGTTTGAGGTCGAGATCAAGAACCTGAACCCGGAATCAAAGAAATATGAGGGAACGGCAAAGGGTGATGTGATCGAATTCACACGCGACGGCAAACCAGCCACCGTTAAGACCGCAACCGGCGAAGAAACCGGAATGAAATGGCTGTTGGCAAAAAAGAACTGTGTAGTTATCACAAAGGGCAGCGAAGGTTACTGTAAGGACTAAACAAGTGCTCAGAAACCTGAACGGCGGGCGATCCATTTCGTCCGCCCTTTTTTGCGCGGAAAAAATATTTGAACTTTCCTTCCGGGAATATCGTTTTCCCCCTTCAGCTAGACAATTCCCCAGAGGAAACATAATGAAAAAGGTTGGAATCATAATTTTTATAGCAGCTTTGGTCGTCGGTGTTGTGGTCGCAAATGTATTCTCGTTCGGCAGCGTAAGTGCCGAAAGCTTTAATCCGAGTTTCCTTAATTTCTCGTTCAAACGCGGGGTAAAGGGCTCGGGAAATATAGCGACTGATACACGCAATATTCGCGACTTTAAGTCGATCGATGTCAGCGGCGTTTTCAATGTTGAGATCGTCGCACAGAAAGATTTCGGCGTCGTAGTCGAAGCAGATGACAATCTGATCCCGCTGATCAAGACCGAAGTTCGCGATGGCGTGTTGGAGATCTCGACAGACGAACGGATCAAATCGAAGAGCCGTATGACGGTACGTATCTCGGCTCCAAACATTGAGAAGATCGAGGCATCAGGTGCGACCAAGGTAAGTTTGAGTGAAGTGATGAACTCCTCGCTAACGATCGACACAAGCGGTGCTTCGAAGATCAACGTTTCGGGCAAGACCGACCTACTGAACATAGATGTCAGCGGAGCGTCAAAGATCGATGCCGAAAACCTTGCCGTTGCAAATGCGGTGGTTGACGCAAGCGGTGCAAGCAAGGTTATGGTAAACGTCAGCGGCGAGCTTAAAGCTGACTGTTCAGGTGCGAGCTCGGTAGAATATTCCGGAACACCTTCGAACATCGAACAAAAGACCTCAGGTGCCAGCAAAGTGGTTTCGAAGTAGCGAACCGTAAAAGTGATAGTTTTGAACGAGGCTTGTCGATCAGGTCTCGTTTTTTTTCGTATCTCATTCTAGAATTTGAGTAGGATATTCGTATGGACAGGATCAGGCCACACATTCTTTTTGTAGCAGTCATCGCTTTTGCGGTGATAGTCGCTGCGATTTTATTGTTCCGAGCCAATCCTCCAGCCGAAGTTAGAACCAAAAGGGAAACAAAAAAAGAATTCACATACGGTAATTTTGTCACCGGACCGCTAACGGTGCCAAAGAACGAACTTCTTGCGTTTAAATTTGAGCTGAACAGAAAAGCAGGCTTGAAGGGTAAGTTCGTGACCGAGAATTACAAGCCGCGGTTAGCCGTCGTGGTCGTCTCGCCCGAAGGCCTCGAGACAATGAAGAGCGGCCGGGAAGTTACTCCGATCACCACGACGGGCGAAGTTCCTGGGGGCGTCGTCAATCGGAGTTTTGAGCCCGGCACCTACTATGTAGTTTTCGACAACAGAAAAGGCTCGGAGGATGTGTTGGTACAGGAAGCAGATTTTTCGATCGAGTGATAGAACCGATTACGTCTCAACCGCCTTCGTCCGAATGCCGATAACGTTCCCTTCCGGATCAATCCCGAGCAAAAAGATCTCGATCCTTATTCGGCCGAATCGGATCATTCTCGTTTCGGTCAACTCTTTCGTGAATATCGCTTCGATCTTCTTAAATTGTCTTGCAGCATCGCGTTGATCTTTTGAGAACCATCCCTTCACCAAGGAAACCCGGCTGAAAAAATCCTCGATATTTTCGATCTCAAACTTATCCGTTTTCGCCAATTCAAAATATTCGCTCACTTCTTTTGGTTCGATCGAATCCAAGCCCTTAGCGATAAGCGGAATAACCGCAGCATCTGTCTCGCTGATGTAGAAAAGACCCTCGCAAAGACCTTTAAGCCGTGCATCGATCGCGCCATTTCGTGAGTTTTTACGTTGTTTCATTAATATGAAATTCTTGTAAATTATTTCTGTCTTTTTCGCTCGAAATTTACCACAAATTTGTCTCTAAATAGGTCTCGAATATGGCTCAAATCGTTGCGGAAAAAGGCGCTTGCAGGGACGAAAATAGGCGCCGATTTTTCTGTGGATTTTGGTTTGCAATGGCCATTTCTATATGTTAATCTGTCACCCGTTTTGGATAAAGTAGCCCTTGTAAAGCATTGAAAACAAATAACTTAAAGTTACACTTTAAGTGCTCATTCCATTTCCACAGTGCTGTGGAAATCGTTGTGGAAAACCGCCCAATCGCTTGATTTCAGATGCACGCAGTGCTCGAATAAAAGACGATTTGTCAAAGTGTTTCGAAAGATCCTCTTACAGGGATTTCGCGCGTCTGCCGCGATACTTTGAAAACAATAAGATTTTAGCTGATTTTAACACCTTTGTCGGAGACCGTTAGTGGAAACTCTTGATACAACAACTGATGTTTGGAACGAGATACTCGCGATAGTCGAAGCTCGTTTGAACAAACATATATTCGATTCATGGTTTCGGCCGATCCAATTCGATGGGATCGACCGTGCTAACAGATCCCTGATCCTTCGAACCGGCGACGTAACGAAGGATTGGGTGACAATGTACTACTCAAGCCTTTTGGATCAGATTCTGCGTGATCAGGGTTTCGCCGGTTATTCGATAGACTGGCGGATCGACAAGACCGAGTCTTCGGACGAGAGATTTTCGGTCGACGCTGACGATTCTTTTGAACAACCAAATAACGAAATTCATGATAACGCGAATGCTTCGCCGCTGATACATCCATCAAATTATGGAACTACTCCGGCTCGTGTTGCATCGACAAGTTTTCTCGACATTGAACCGGTCGATAATTCGCTGAACCCAAAATACACATTCGACAAGTTCGTCGTCGGTTCGAGCAACCAATTTGCTCACGCAGCCGCGATGGGTGCCGCCGAGATACCGGGCAAGACATACAATCCGCTATTCCTCTACGGCGGAACCGGACTTGGAAAAACGCACCTAATGCACGCGATCGGGCATTCCATAAAGCAACGGAATCGACACTTGCGCGTGTCATACATTACGAGCGAAAAGTTCATGAACGAGCTTATTAACGCTATCCGCTACGATAAGACAGATAGCTTTCGCGAAAAGTATCGCTCGATCGATGTACTTCTTATCGACGATGTTCAATTCTTCGCAGGTAAAGAACGCACGCAGGAAGAGTTTTTTCATACATTCAACACACTGCATAACAATCAGAAGCAGATCGTTATCACAAGCGATTGTCCGCCGCGTGAGATCCCAACGCTTGAAGAGCGGCTGCATTCGCTTTTTGAATGGGGACTTATTGCGGACATCGAACCGCCGGATCTCGAAACTAAGGTCGCGATTCTAAAGCGAAAGGCAGACCTTGATGGTATTGAACTGACCGACGAGATCGCGATCTTCATTGCCAGCAAGATCAAGAGCAACGTCCGCGAGCTTGAGGGCTCTCTGGTGCGGCTTATAGCGATCGCGAGCCTTCGGGGTGTACCGATCTCTAAGATGCTCGCTCAAGACGCTCTAAAGAACATCATAGACGCCGAGCGGCCCGAAGGATTGTCCATGGATAGGATTGCACGCATTGTCGCTTCGCATTACAATCTTACCGTCGACGAAATGAAAACCAAGAACAACAGCCGTGCTGTGGCAATGCCGCGCCAGGTTGCTATGTATCTTTGCAAAAGGCTGACGAAACACAGCTTTCCGGAGATCGGAAGAGAGTTCGGCGGCAAGCATCACACGACGGTAATGCACTCGGTCGACAAGATCGATAAGCTTACAAAAGCCGACAGCGTTTTCCACAATTCGGTCAGTGAGCTAATTGACAGTATTTGTAGATAATTAAAGGAGTTTACGCCAAAATGGACGATCAGACTTTCCACATGCGGTTTCGCGACGTAGTTTCAGTAAACCTTTTATTTGCAGCACTTGAGAAAACTTTTCCACTTTTCCTGAGAGTCGGCGGAAATCACTCTGTGGACGTAAGTGGAAAAGCGGACCGGGAGCAGGTTTTCCGCAAGCTGCAAGAGTTTTCCACAAGTTTTCCACAAAACGTTGTGGAGGCGGAACACTAAATTTTTAGGGCACTTAGGGTGGTTTTGCACCGATTCACAGGCCCTATTCCTACTACTAGATTTAAATACAATTATTTTATTTGATTAACAGAAGTAAGGTTCGATCTCGAGAGGAACGGAAATGGAATTCACGATCAAGCAAAGCGTCCTGAAAGAAGAGTTGGGCTACATCCAAGGCGTCGTTGAGAAGAAAAGCACGATACCGGTGCTTTCAAATATCTTGATCGAATCGCTGGGTGAAGGCTCGATCCGCATTGTCGGTACCGATCTGGATGTTACGATCCGCTGCGATGCCGAGGCTGAGATCAAGACCGCCGGTTCAATGTGTGTACAGGCACGCAAGCTTTTTGATATCGTGCGAACTCTCAACGGCGGCGACGTCCATTTCAAAAAGGAAGACAACGAATGGGTGCGGATGAAAGCCGGTCGTGCGAGTTTTCGCCTTGCGGGCGTAAACCGCGAACAGTATCCGGAGATACCGATATTCAAATCGGCACCGCTCAAACTCTCAGCCGATGTATTCACTTATTTTGTTCAGAACACGGCGTTTGCAATTACCAATGAGCAGAGCCGGTTTACGCTTTCGGGAGCGAAGTTCATGCTCGCCGACGGTGTAGCTCGAATGGTAACGACCGACGGCCATCGTCTAGCTTTTGTTGAAAAGGCGATCGAATCGATGGGCGATGAAAAAATGGACACGCTGGTTCCTAAGAAGGCTCTTTTGGAACTCGTGAAGATCGCGAGAATGTCCGGCGGCGATATTCAATTTGGCGAAGACCAAAACCACATCTATTTCGAAACGGATGGCCGCTTGCTGATAACCCGAAAGCTTTCGGGTAACTTTCCGAATTATGAAATGGTGATGCCGAAGGACAACGACAAGACCGTTGTTTTTGATCTTGCAGAAATGAAAGCGGCTGTGCGGCGTATTTCGCTGATGGCCGACGAACGTAACCGCTCGATTAGAATGACGATCCGGGAAGGCGAGGTCGAAGTCATCGCCCAATCAAGCGAAGAAGGCGAAGGAACAGAAGTAGTCCCTGCGGAATATACCGGCGAAGAAGTAACGCTTGGCTTCAACCACCAGTATCTTCAAGAGTTTCTCAATAATATTGGGGTGATCGAGAATTCGGTCGCTGATACGGGTGATTCAGACGGCGAAGCAACGGCCTCCGATGGAACGAATGCCGGAACCGCCAGGGCCCGCGAATCGGCGGCACCAACGCGGATCTCTTTCGAATTCAAAGATGCAAACGCAGCAACCCAGATGCGGATCGCCGGCGAAACTTCTTACGATTACAAGTACATCGTAATGCCACTGAGGATATGACATTCTGCTAACGACGACTTTTAAGAAGCAGTTTGCCCTACAGGCAGGCTGCTTTTTTAATTAGATCGGACTAATTATCGTTTCTCAGAATTTAACTTTCGCTTATACGTGACGCCTTTTGGCAACTACACGATCCGTGATTTAATTTAAGTATGGCGAACGAACAGACGGCCGAAAGTTCAGGGAATAGTTTTCAGCAAGTGTTGCCGATAGCATTGTGGACTATCGCACTTGTTTCGACCGGTGCCAGTCTATTTTTCTCCGAAGTGATGGAACTTCCGCCCTGCGTTCTTTGTTGGTATCAGCGGATCGCGATGTATCCGCTTGTCGTCATCATCGCTATGGGTATTGTTCTTGGCGACAGGAAGTGGAAGTGGTATTCATTCCCCTTGGCAGCGATCGGACTGATCATCGCGATATATCACAACCTGCTTTACTACGGGATAATTCCGGATAGTTTAACGCCGTGTACCGAAGGCATTTCATGCACGTCAAGGCAGATAGAATGGCTAGGGTTTATCACAATTCCGTTGATGTCGCTGACGGCATTCATAATTATAAATTTAGGATTGCTTCTGTTCCGCACATCCGAAAAAGATTAGAGCATTATCTATGAAAAAAGAAATAAAAACACTGCTTGCTATAGCGATCGTAGCAGCTGTAATAGCAATCGTTGGAACGATGGCGTACCGGAACACGGAAAGTAAAAAGCCACAGCCGGCACAACTCCCTGATAATTCTGAAAAGCTTGTCCGTCCCGATAGCGCGTCGCGTGGACCGGCGGATGCAAAGGTGACCGTCGTAGAATTTTTGGATCCTGAATGTGAAACCTGCGCCGCGGTTGCTCCAATGGTCAAGAAGCTCGCGTCAGAGTTTCCGCAGGTGCGGTTTGTTTACCGCTATATGCCTTTACATGGCAACGCGAAGCTTGCCGCTTCGTATATCGAGGCGGCGGGCGAGCAAGGAAAGTATTGGGAGATGCTCGATATCATGCTTGCTAAACAGTCTGAATGGGGTGAGATACACGGAGCCGCTCCGACGCCGAATCGTCCGCCGGCAGTAGCTACGTTTGAAAAATTCGGGCAGGAGCTCGGGCTAAACGTGCAGCAACTGAAAAGTTCTGCCGCTGACCCCAAACACGCTGCGAAGGCCGATCGTGACTTGGCCGATGGCCGTGCTCTTGGTGTTCGGGCTACGCCGACGTTTTTTGTAAATGGAAGGCAATTGACTCGGCTGAGCGAAAACGATCTTCGTTCGATGATCACACAAGAACAAAACAAATAGACCAGCCCGTTTAAAATTATCAATCCTTTCTCGCGACAGTCTCGATGGTCTTGCCCGCCGTAACGTCTCGGGCTGAAGAGACCAGGTCGAACTTCGTGGTCTTCACGTCAAGCAACGGCCCGAGCTCATATACATTTCGATAGCCGTAACTATAGAGCGAAATATAGGTTGAAATATTTAGAGAAGCGACCGCCATCTTTCGCGGAAAAGCACTCTCTTCATTTTCGAAATTATTGTTGCAGTAGATCTGGATCCGGGCATTCTTGTCGGGAAACATTCGGTCCAGACTTTCGACGGTGATATCGGGGAAGCTTAGATTTACCGCTCCGTTTATGTGCATTTCCTCGAATTTTTCTTTACTGCGCGCATCAAGCACGACCGTTCCCGGTTCGGCCGCCATTTTCATAAATTCGTCCACGCTCAATCGCCACATTTCGCGATGAGCGGCTGCTTCACCGGCAACTTTGAGAAAACCCTTCATATCGATCGACGGATTCGGGATCTCCGGCCTCGCTTGGCCGACAGCTGAAAGCGACATTGAAATACTCATAGCCAAGACCAATAACATTCGTAATTTCATACAAAACACCTCCAGGTTCAAAGAGTGTACGCTTTAGTGATGCAAAATTTGCCTAGGAAGTGGCACCGGGCGATTTAAATCTAAACGGATAGCCGTTGTGCTATCCTCGATAAAAAGTCATATGCTAAACGGTTTCACCGGCCCTCGGCGGGTTGTCATCACAGGGTTTGGGTGCGTCACGCCGATCGGGATCGGTAAAAATGCGTTCTGGGAATCGCTTCGCACTAGCAAAAGCGGCGTTCGGCGGATCTCGGCATTCGACCCGTCGGATTTCAAGGTTCAGGTCGCCGGAGAGATTTCCGATTTCGACTGGCAAAGCGAGCTCGACCCAAAAGACCGCCAACATGTACCACGGACCGTACCACTTGCTCTTGCTGCCGCTCGCGAAGCAATAGCTGATTCCGGCAACATTCCCGATTCACTTTCAAAAGAAGAAAAAAGCCGCTTTGGCGTTATCCTTGGCACCGGAGGAGGAGGACTAGCGTTTACTGAAAAGCAGTTCGGCTACTGGTTTTCTGGAAACGCCGGAAAGGGAAGCATCTATACAATTCCGGCCTCGACGCACGGCGGTTTGTCGTCGGAACTCTCAATGGTCTTCGGCCTTCACGGCCTTTCGCACATCGTCTCGACCGGCTGCACATCTTCCACAGACGCGATCTTTTACGCCGCTCAGCACATCGCCCTTGGCAGACAAGACATGATGATCGCCGGCGGCGTCGATTCGCCGATCTCGCCCGGCATTCTGAAGGGTTTTGAGGTGATGACCGTCTGCACCAAAGAGTGGAACGACGAACCTGAGAGAGCAAGCCGGCCATTCTCTGCCGACCGTTCAGGTATTGTAATAGCCGAAGGGTCATGGATGTTCGTACTTGAAACGCTTGATCGCGCCCAGGAACGTGGTGCAAAAATATACGCCGAGATCGCCGGATATGGTTCGACATGCGACGCCTATCACCGCGTTCGTTTGGAAGAAAATGGCATGGAACCAGCCCGGGCAATGTCGCTCGCGCTTGCCGATGCAGGCATGGATGCTACGGAGATCGACTACATAAATCTGCACGGCACTTCCACCCAGCTAAACGACCGCATTGAAACAAAGGCGATCAAAATGGCTTTCGGCAAACACGCATACGATATACCGATGTCCGCAACAAAATCGCAGATCGGCCATCCGCAAGGAGCCGCGGGTTCAGCAGGCATCGCCGCTACGCTGATGGCATTAAACGAAAGCGTTATTGCACCTACGATCAATCTTGACGAGGCCGATCCGGCTTGCGATCTTGACTACGTGCCGAACCGATCGCGCACGCACGGAGTAAACGCCGCTCTCTGCAACTGCATCGGTTTTGGGTCGAAAAACTCCGCCCTTGTACTTAAAAAAGCGTAATGAACCACTAACGAAAAACTGCGGCCTTATTGGTCGGCCGCACTCGGTAGGTATTTATAGAAGATAATTAGGACAGGAATTAGGTGACATGCGGAATGGTATCCGGCTTCACCGACTGGGGAAAATAAAACGATCCAGACATTGTAAAACTCTGGGTATTAAAATTTTTACGTGCACCGCATTCCAGACAGGCGCGATAGGAAATGTTTTTTTCCGAGAACGGTCGGGTCAGCCGTTTATGCCAACACCCGAAAAGCGTGCCGATGATCCCGATCTTAGTTCCGGTCACAGGTCCTTTCTGTTCGACCTGCAATTCGTGTATCAAATTCGATTCTAATATTCCTTGCATAACCCTAAAACCTCCTCACACCGACTTATGCTTTTTATAAGCATTTACTATGCCAATGTGCCTTGTTTCGTTATAAAGAACGAATAAAGGCGAAAGTTTTGCATTACTTTGCATCTTTTTGCCGCTGTTACGTTTGTCGCATAGCGGCAAAAGCAGATTCGCATTTCTCTTATTCAACATATTCGTTAGAATTATCCCAAAAGATTCAGGAGAGACTATGCTTAGAACCATAATAATACAGTCGTTTTTGATGATTGTGATCAGTTTTAGCGCGCTTGATGTTTCAGCTTGGGATGATATCGGCCATAAAATAACGGGCTATATCGCCTGGCAGCGTATGTCACCGAAGGCGCGTGAGAATGTGATCAAGATACTTCGCACGGCTCCGGAAGATTCTGATATCTCTACGTTCTTTATGGCATACGGCCCAAAGAACGAAGAATTGAAGCGGCTCGACTACTTTATGTTCATACCGACGTGGGCGGATGTCGTTCGCGATCGAGCGTTTCCAGTACGTTTCGGCAAATACAATAAATCGGATTGGCACTATACATCCACCTTTTGGCGACAGGTCGACGGAAAGGCAGTACTCGAACCGCGAAAAGCACCGGACGGACAGGCGGTTGTTCAATTGGTCGAGTTTGATAAGGTGATGCGCGCTGTCGCCGTTTCAGATGCCGACAAGGCTGTAGCGATCGCATGGTTTCTACATCTCGGCGGCGACATACATCAACCGCTCCATACATCGAGTCGGCAAACCGATCGCGAGCCGGAAGGAGATCGGGGCGGCAACAGTTTTCTATTGACGCCCGAAGGAACAAAACGCGGTGATGAAGTAAATCTGCATTGGTTTTGGGATTCGATCGTTGGGCGAAATGTTCCTTATAATGCAGGTCATTGCGAAAGCGACTACGTTCGCGCCGTTGCCGAATCAATGATGTCCCGATACGGATTCGATTCCGAAAAAGGAAACCTTGCCCTAGCAAAATATGCCGATTGGCAAAAGGAAAGCTTTGCGTTGGCAACAACCGATGTTTTCCGTTCAGACCTCAAACGGTTTGAAACGCCCAGCGACGCATATCGCCGCAATGCGTATTCCGTGGCCGAAGCAAGGCTTACTCTAGCAGGTTATCGAATGGGCGAAACATTGAACGAGATCTTTTCGGGCGCGACGGTTCGGTAAAATGGAAAGACAATGAAAGCAGTTACGCTACTCGGCACGCTTAAGAAGGACGGGCTATCGAACACGGAAACGCTGTCGGAATTTCTTTCCGCGAGGATGAAAAAGAGAGGAATTGATAATGAAATAATCAAACTTGTCGGTCACACGATCCTTCCCGGAACGTATTCCGAAATGGGTGAGGGCGACGAATGGCCTTGGATCCTGAAAAAGTTAGTTGCCGCGGACATCATCATTTTCGCAACCCCCGTTTGGTGGAGCGGCCACTCATCTGAGATCCAGAAAGCTATCGAGCGGCTCGACGAGCTTCACGATGAAATTCTGAAGGGAAAAAAATCGCGGGTCGAAGGAAAGGTCGGCGGCATCGTTATAACCGGCGATTCCGACGGAGCGCAACATATTATCGGCAACATCGCTAATTTTTATAACGCTCTCGGAATTGCCTTTCCGCCATATGCATCGCTCTCGGTTCTTTGGGATAGTCAAGCAAAAGGTAAAGAAACGCCAAAGGCCAAACTGTTGGAGAAATACAAAAAGGAATATACAAAAACTGCGGATAAAATGATCAAACAGCTGATCGAATACGCAGACCGATCAAGCTCCGGATGATCAGATTTTTAAAATGAAATCTTTAAAAGTCCTCGAACATTTTCAAAAGAGAACCGAATCGATAATCGAACGGATTAGGGAGATCGTCGAGCTCGAATCGCCATCGTACGGCGTAGAGCGAAACAAGACTGTTATTCTGTGGATCGAGAACGAGGCGCGAAAAATTGGGCTTGATCTTGAGATCGAACGCGTTCCGGCAGAAGGTTTCGGCGAACACGTTATCATTCGCGCATTCGCCGGTGATGCGAAACCGGTAATGCTTCTCGGGCATACCGACACCGTGCATCCGGTCGGAACAAATCTCGAAAACCCCACGCGTATCGATGGCAACAAGTTTTACGGCTGCGGCATTTTTGATATGAAGGCGAATATCGTTTTGATGCTTGAGGCGTTGCGATATTTCCATCATTCCGGAACCAGGCCCACTCGGCCGATCACGATTGTGCTTTCATGCGACGAAGAGGTCGGCAGCCACACCGGCCGTGAAATTGTAGAACGCGAAGCCGCACTTTCAGAAGCGTGTTTTGTATTTGAACCGTCAGCGAACGGAGCCGTAAAAACTGGACGCAAGGGAACGGGAATGTACATCATCCATGCTCACGGCGTTCCCGCACATGCCGGGCTCGAACCCGAAAAGGGAGCGAACGCGATACTTGAGATCGCACGCCAGATCGAACGTCTCCAATCATTAAATGATCTTGGCCTTGGCACGACCGTCAACGTCTGTACGGCTAGCGGCGGAACGACGACGAATGTAATTCCCGAACACGCCGTATTCTCGGTCGATGTCCGCTTTTCTACGATGGATGAAGCCGCTCGCATTGATGAAGATATCAAAAACTTACATGCGTTCGATGAACGCGTTTCCCTCCGCGTGGATGGCGGAATCAACCGTCCACCAATGGAACGGACCGATGCAGTCGTCGCACTGTTTGAAAAGGCTCGGGACATCGCCGCGTCCTTCGATTATGAACTTGGCGAGACACAAGTCGGCGGAGCGTCGGACGGAAACTTCGTCGGCGCACTCGGCGTTCCAGTCCTCGACGGCCTCGGCATCGCCGGCGACGGCGCCCATACTCTCAATGAGCATATTTTGGTTAGCGACATCGCAAAGCGAGCGACGTTGGTAACTTTACTTCTTGGTTGCTAAGAAATGTTTCCTATTGGCGTCGAACTAACAATAATTTATTTTGCTTTGATCTTAGTCGGCGTCTTTGTAACCGGCGTAGTGTTTGCCATTCTAATCAACTTAGGTTTAAGAACTCCGCCAACTCGACATATAAGGTCGAGCGGTTCGGTCGCAGTGATCAGTTTTTCACTTGTTCAAGCAAGTCTTATTTTTATGCCGGGACAGTTGCAATGGTTCAACGAGGAACCCCAAAACTTACGATCGGAACTTTGGGATCACTCACTGGTAATTGCCGCAATCGTAGCAATTGCCTGCACACTTATTTGGCAGCTTATTGTCCGACGGCGCTCACACGCTGAATGAACATATTTTGTCGAGCGATGTTGCACAGGGGGGCGACGCTGATAACACGTTTGATCGGTTAGCAGTGGATGTACTTGCTGAAAAGATGAAAAAACTGGTTGTTTATTTAATTTTGGTTTTAATCGGGGTCTGTGTGGCAGGCATCTACGGAGCGCTCCATAATCAAATTAGCTTTACAGTTTCATCTGAATATTTCACCGAGTTCAAATTTCAACAGTTTGGGATCGCTGATTCTCAAATTCCTGAAAGACTTCGAGCTTCATATGTTGGATTCTTGGCATCATGGTGGATGGGTATACCAGTAGGGTTACTGATAGGCTTGGTCGGATTCATTCATAAGGGACACCAGCGGATGTTGGCAGTTTCATTTCGAGCAATTATTGTTGCCGTCTTGTTCACCTTTTTGTTTGGATTGTGCGGTTTGCTTTATGGAGTTCTTCAGACACGGAGTTTAGACTTGGCCGTTTATGACTATTGGTATGTGCCGGAGAGTGTTACTGATCTTCGGCGCTTTCTTTGTGCTGTGGCTATATGCACAATTCCGCTTATTTGGGCGGGTTCGCTTCTATTATTGTCGCCTGGATTTATCATATTTTTCAGAAAGTGAGCAGTACCGATTGAAGCAGATCTTGTTGATTTAGTATGCATAATTCGGAGGCGCATCCTGTCCGGTGATGGGCGCGGTCTTCAAAACCGTTTGTGAGTGCGCGAGAGCGTATCTCAGGTGGGTTCGACTCCCACACGCCTCCGCCAGTATGAAAGGAGAAAGGAGAAAGGATCAA
>JBBSKW010000068.1:0-15982 GCA_038256005.1 Pyrinomonadales bacterium | reverse complement strand
TTCGGTTTGGCAATAGCGGAACTTAAGGAATCGGGCATGACCTCGATGGTCATCGACCTTCGGGGGAATGGCGGCGGAGTCTTCGAGCAAGCGGTTGAGATCGCCGAAATGCTTCTGACGGAAGGAACTCACATTGTTTCGCAGGAAGGCAGAACCGCGGCAGAGCGACAATCATGGGTCTCAGAAAATAGATCCCCCGAAACGATGCCCGTGGTCGTACTTGTTGATCGGTCGACAGCGTCGGCCGCGGAGATTCTCGCCGGTGCGCTTCAGGACAACGATCGTGCATTAATATTCGGTGAGCGGACGTTCGGTAAAGGCCTTGTGCAAAATGTGATCGAGCTTCCAAATGGTTCCGGATTGACGCTCACAGCAGCCAGATATTTCACGCCGTCAGGCCGATCGATCCAACGCGATTATTCAGATGAAGGCCTTTACGATTATTTTTTAGGTACGAAACGTGGCGAATTAGTCGCATCCACAGAAAACGCATATCGAACCACAACAGGACGAGTCGTTTACGCTGGTGATGGCATCAAGCCTGATCACGAAGTTGCAGCAAATGTCGGATCCAACCATGCCGCGACCGATGCTCCGTTTGAGAGTCTTGCCTTTGAACTAGTTCGAGAACATATTTCTTCCCTTACTCAACCCCAGATCGATGAGCTGCGCCGAAAGATCTTATTCGGCGAGAAACTTATTTCGGACGAACTCTTCAACAGATCATTAGAGAGAACTGCGGGTCGCGAGAACGGTGGAAGCTCTTTTGAGGCAATTTATGCTCAAATGGAATCGAATCTTAACTATTACTTAGCCCTCGCAGTGTTCGATCTTCGAACTGCCGAACAAGTGAGGATCAAGACAGAGATCGAAAGAATGGAAATTGGATTGCGCGTTCGCGAAGCGGCGGAATTATATGCAAGTTCAGTTCAAGCCACAAAAAAGGCCCGCCAGGTCACATCCCGAGCGGGCTTAAAGGGTCGAAACAGGAGGAACTAGAAAGAATGATGCCAGTCCGAAATAATGGCAGCGGACTTTCGCATCCATTTAGAAAGATGTGCTAAGGTTCGAAACATTTGCCAATTGAAAAAAAAGATCCGCAGAGCCCGATTAGGATCTGCGGATCTTTAACTTTTTGAGTCTCTTAGAAGTTAAACTTTCCAGAGAGTTGAATACGCCTCGCGAAACTCGTTACTGAATCGCGAATACGTCCGAACACTGTCGAGTTGAACGTCGCAGTCGGAAGACCGAATGAAGCGTTGTTCGTCAGGTTAAGAGCATCAGCACGCAGATCGAAACTCATCCGTTCAGTAAATCGAAACTTTTTCGAAAGCGACGCATTCGTTTGAAACTGTCTTGGCCCAATGAAATAGTTTCGACCCGAGTCTCCAAGTTCACCCGGTGAAGGCTGCGAGAACATAGCCTGAGCCGTCTCGCTAAACCAATAGTTCGTTCCGTTTCTTTCAACGAGGGAACCCAGATCGCGCGGACAGCCCGAACAATTAGCAAACGATTGGTTCACGTTGCTGAATGTGTTAAGGCCTGAATATACCGTAAACGGCCGGCCCGATGCCCAGTTGTACGTGCCTGCAACCTGCCAGCCACCAATAAGGAAATCAAGAGCTTTCGGCATATCGGTGCCAACCTTTCGACCGCGACCGATAGGGATTTCAGCCGTGTATGTTGCCTGCAGAACATGCCTTCGATCAAAATCGGAAGGAGCATAGTTCAGTTCACGGTTATTGATATCAAAGGGTGTGCTCGACGCTGATTGGTTATTTGCGCGAGAAACAGTCGTGAATGTTGGGTCAAACGAACGTGTGTCTTTGGATTTGGACCACGTGTAGCTGACCTGGTAGCCGATTCCGTTAGTTATACGGCGCTTCCAGATAAATTCAACGCCATCGTAACGAGATCGGTCGTTACTATCAAGCACATTTAGGTTACCTGAAAATTGAGGATACCTTTGGAAAAAGAAGGCATTCCCGATCGTCGTGCTTATCATTTGCTGACCACCGGCTACCCGTTGTCCTACGACTAAAGCAGCAGTTGCCACACTTCCGCCGGTGTTAGTAAGGGCCAGCGTCGAATTGATCGCCGCAATTCCTCTGAAGGCAGCGGTCCCGCTGTTGTCGGCACCGCTACCGGTAAACAGGAGGTTTATTAGGCACGAATTCGCGGTTGTATCGTTTCGCACAGTGTTGAAAGCCTGCAAGAAATTCTCCGGACAGCGAGGGTCTCTAGCCAATATGTCTACCTGATTAGCGTCATAACCACCAAAGAGGTGCGATCCCTTGCGGCCGATGTAGTTGATCTCCAATACATTACCGCCCCAAAATTCGCGTTGAAATCCAACGAACCATTGATGATTTTCGGGAAAAACTAAATTTGGATCGACCGTTGTTATTCCACCAGTGGAGAAAGAAACAGGTTGTCGCAGTTGATCAGGGGTTGCGGTCGGAAACAAGTTGGGGAGCCCGTTCCTTAACAGGAGATTCTGCTGGGCTATTCCGCTTGCAGTAACACTTGCCGTGTTCCCTGGTGCACTTTGGTAAACGCTGTTAGCAAATACCTGCGACGGAAATCGGTCGAATGAAAGGCGATAGTTTGCCCTTATGGAAGTTTTGCCGGTGCTGAACGGATCCCATGCAAAACCTATTGACGGCGAAAAATTGTTAAGGTCGTTCGAAAATAGATCACCCTCTTCCCATCGTAAAGTGTTAGACGCCGCGTCTCCGATCCCGAAAGGCTGCGACGGTCGAAGAATTGGAAGATCTTTAGAACCCGGATTCAACTTGATCTCATAGCGAAGCCCAAGATCTACCGTAAGATTCTTACGTGCTCGCCATGTATCCTGGAAATAAAAATCATACTCTGGATAGTATGCTCGCCAATTCCAACGTGTACCGGCTGGTGCAAACGCTCCCGGATTTGATGGATCAACTACAAAACCTTGGCTGAAACTGCCGATCCTTCCAATATGGTTGTTGATCGTGCTCCGTAAAAGCGTAAGGTCTGTGGAGTTTATAGACGTAGCGCCGGAAGTGGGCAGTCCAAAACCGGTAAAGCTGCTTGAGCCCGCTCCAAAACCGACAGTACCCTCGATCTGGCCACCGGCTGATGAACGATCGTCGAATTGACGGCCCAAACGGAAGTTCACACCGAATTTAAGCGTATGCGGAGCCAGATCGTAGGTCATGTTATCTACGAACTGAAACGTCCTAGCCTCACGTGCGTTGTATGCGAAATTCGTGTATCCGTCCGTTATCGAGTTGAGAACAAACGGAACGTCTGGTCGAACCACAGGCGTTGCAAAACTGAAAGCAAACGCACTATATCCAAAAATAAACTCATTGGTGAATCGCGGCGAAGGCGACCAACGATCGTTGATAGCGAGGTTCTTCGGACTTCGAAGTGTGTCCACCAGGCCGGGAAAACCCGGAAACGGTTGAAGTCCGCCATTTACGCTATCGTTGAGTGTGTTTTGCTGGCCCTGTGCGTAGCGCACATAAAGGTGATTGTTATCCGTAATATTGAAATCGAACTTCATTACGAGATCCCATTGCTTCTCAGACTGCGGAGCATTGAAATTGTATCCGGCAGTATTGAGTCCGTCTCCTCGTGCAAAATCGTTCGGAAGCGGATACTCATTAAAAATCCCTCTAACAAATGGATCGGTCGTTATTGGCGACTGAGTATTTATATTATAGGTCGCGATACACGGATTGTTTGTTGGCGGGTTTCCGGTACATGCCGGAAAAAGAGTGCCACCAGATGAATTTACTGATGCAGTCGTAGTTCCCGTCGGGAAATTCCTTCCGCCATTTACATAACGGAATAGTCCGTTCCTTGCCTCTTGTGTGTAAACAGTTCGCTGAGCAAGCCGTGTTTCGATCGCGCTTAATTTCTGCAGGTTGACAAAAAAGAACGCCTTATCGCGAAGTGGTTTGAAAAAATCTGTTCCTTCGCCAAAACCTGGATTGACGATCGGGCCGCCAAGACTGAATCCGTAAATGTGTTGGACGAATTGCCGCCTTGCCACACCCAAAAGATTACTTTCGAACTCATTCGCATTCAATCCCGGTGTCTGATAATACTCAAAAATATTACCGGAGTACTTGTTCGTGCCGGATTTCGTTACGAGGGTTACTTGAGCTCCGCTGCTTCGACCAAGCTCTGCGGTAAAATTACTGGTGACTATCTGGAATTCCTGAATCGAATCCGGATTTGGCCTCAGCGGTGTAAAGTTAGAACCGCCGGCCGTCGACTCGTTAATATCAATACCATCAAGAGTAAAGTTGAAGGCACGATCTCGGGAACCGTGTACGTGAACGCCACCGCCTGTGTTTGATCCAACAACGACGCCAGGTTGAAAATTGAGGAGGTCAAGCGGATTCCTACCGCGAAGCCCTACGATCGGCAGGCTCTCAAGAGCCTTCTGTTCAATGGTCGAACCCACGTTTCCCGATGTAGAGGTCTGCACCTGTTCGGCAGTGCCCTCAACGGAAACGATCGCGGAAACGTCGCCAACCTCGAGTGAGAAATTTACAGCCGCCGGTTGATTCACGAAGACCGGATTATTACTCGATACGACCTTCTTGAAGCCGTCTTTTTCGATCGAGACCGTGTAAGTTCCCGGCTGAACGAGATCAAAAACATACCCTCCACCATTTCCCGTGGTTGTGGTCAGAGAATTATTATTTCCTTGATTGGTTAAAATTACAGTAGCCCCGGCAACGACAGCTCCAGCGTTATCTGTGACGGTACCCGTGACTCGAGACGTTGTGCCCTGTCCGAGAACAATTAGACACGATGAAAGCATTATGCTTATGATCAGTGTCGCCTTCGTAAAAGTTTGATTGCCCATCTCACTCCTCCATTTTCTGTTCTAAATCTTATAACTGATCCTTATGAGAATAAGGATTGGGTGCAGAATTGATGATGTAAGATAGCACAGGTATTCCCCTGTGTTAAATCAATAAGAATGTTTTTTATTTAAGGTATTCGAGCAGCAACCCTTTCTGGCCGACGGCCCAGCCAAAACGCTTTGTAATAAATAGGCCATATAGATGTTCTGACGTGCCGCTATCTTGGCGTATCCATGTGCGACCTTTGTCGGATGAGCGGAGAATCATGCCTTTGTGGCCAACGGCCCAACCATTCTTATCGTCAGCGAAATCGACCCGCATTAAGGTTTCTTGAAAACTATGCTTAACTTTCCCCCAGCTACGGCCACCATCTTCTGTCCGCAATATAGTCCCGGCCTTACCAACGGCATATCCTTCATTGTCATCGCGGAAATCGACGTTAAATAGAGGCTGAATTACGCCCGAAGTCTGTTTCGTCCAAGTCTTCCCGCTGTCGGTCGACTTTAAGATAACGCCGTGGTCGCCGACGATCCAAGCATGGGAACTTCCGTTATAGTCCAGGTGGTAGAGTTCGCCTTTTGCCGGAACAACCGTTCTTTGCCAAGATTCACCGCCATCCTCAGTTCGCATTACGAGTGAATCAACGACAACCTCTTCATTTCGAACCTTCCGCCAGATCGAACCGATCGCGAGCCCGCGGCGGCGATCTGAGAAACGAATGCTGAGGAATTCCGGTGTCCCGTTCTTTATTTCGCCCGTTTTTACTAGTTGGGTGTCCGTCCAGGTTCGTCCGCCGTCAGCGGTGATGAACATCTTTCGTCCGGCGACGATATACCCATTATCGCTGTTGCGAAAATAGATCTCGTTTATATCTTCCTTTGTATTCAGCGGAAACCTTGTCCAGTTTTTGCCACCGTCTGTGGTTGATGCGAGATAGCCTGCGTCTCCGGCGATCCAGCCCTTTTCGGCCGATGTAAAATATACTGCGACGAGATCGCCGTCAGTTTCACATCGCGAGGACTTCCAAGGGCCTTGACCGATGACAGTTACCGAAATAAAGAACGCGAAAAGAGCAAACTTAAGAATTGAATTGAAAAACTTCACCAAAACCTCCGTGTCAGACGAGAGTAAAAGTAAGAATGGGCACCTTCGGCTATAACTATAATAGTTAGTTTATAGCCGAAGGTCACCCTTTTGACGTCGGAAGTTTCTCAGATTTGCTGAATAACTATTTAGTTACCCGATAAACTCGACTATTCCAAACTACGATCACTTCTTCACCGATCGACAGGTACTTGGCAAGTTCGCGCTCCCTCTCAACAAGTTTAAAGTACTCTTCGCTGCCGAACTTCACGTTGGTCTCAGGCAGTTTCCGCTCAGCTACATATTCCGCATCGACCCACCCATTTTTCTCGTAAAAGAAATTCCGATTGCCGACGAATTGGTTCGTAGCTGTGCGGCGGACGATCACCTGATTCTCTGCCGATTCCTTCCGATCGGTAGCCACCTTCGCGTTGGTCTTCTGTGCGTTTTGCTGGACGCTCATTTGAACAGCGTCGTCACCGCTTACCGCCCTCATTCGCCGTTCGGCTCCAGGTAACGCCATCACCTGACCGCTCGTATCCCGCGTGTTTGAAACCATGCTTCCGTCAGTGGCGAGATATGAAGTGTAAGGTGTCACGATCCCATATTTGGTTCCAAGTTCGACCACTTCATTACGAAGCTCTTTGGATTCGCCATTTATGCGAATCTCTTCGACAAGCCAACCGACGCGGCGGCTGGCCCATAATCGTGGCAGAAAGTCGTTGTCGGTTGACCGCTCCGGAAAATCTAGGTTGTCGTAACGAAAAGTGCGATTCGCATCTCCAGACTTTCCTCTCAAGGTGAACGCAATGTTTCGCAAGTCAGACGCATTTTTATATCGCCCTATTATCGCGAGCTGCATTCCTTTGAACATATCACCCAGCTTTCGCGGATACATCATTTCAACCTCGAGCGAACCAAGATCAAGTTCGAGACCCGAAAGCACCGGTGAACTGACGCGGGAAAAGAATCCGGAAACTTTAACTTCGAGATCTTCTTTTGGCTGCACATAATCGGATATACCTCCGTTTTCCGTTCCGATCTTATCGAGTAATGCAGTATTCACGTCGTAACCAAAACCGAACGGAAATATCCGAACATCTACATTTTTAGCTTTCGCGAGATTAGCAATGATCCGTTCTGAGTTCGCCTCACCGACAGTCGCCAAGCCGTCTGTCATAAAGACAAGCATCTTAGGCCGGCTGTTGTTTTCAAACTGTTTAAGCGAAGCGATCAGCGAATCATTAATATTCGTGCCGCCGTTCGGCCGTAGCTTCGCAACAAATTCTTCGCCGCGTTTCTTGCCGGACGAATCGGCTTGGATCAATCCGCGGTCCATCAAATGCTCTTCGCCGGCAAAATTAATGATGTTGAACCGATCGCCGTCATTCAAAGTTCGAATTCCAAATAAAAGAGCTGATCGGGCCTTGTCCATTTTCCCGGCATCGGCCATCGAGCCGCTTGTGTCCAAGACAAACACGATGTCTTTACTGACAATCTCACGATCGGAGGTCTTGTGATTTGGGGAAAGTAAAAGAAGAAAGTAGCCATCCTTTCCTGGTTCGCGATAAGTTACGAGCGACATACCAAAATCGTCATCGGACAAGCCATAGAACAATTGAAGGTCGCTGTCATTGCTCGTCGTTTCAAATGAAACGGTCGCAGAGCGTTCGCCCTTTTGAACCACCTCAATCGTATGCGAAGGCGAATAGATATTCCTCAGAGCTTCTCTGCCGATGATCTCGATCTTTCCTGAGACCGTTCCGAATCGCTGCGCTGGGAAATTACCTGGGCGTGTCTCAACTCCCGAAGCCTGATTTCGCCAGAGATTACGACCGGTGCCAAGCGGATACTTGTACGAGACAGTTCCCGAATCAGCCTTCAGCACTTGTGTGTATGTGAGTTCAAGTTTTTTGTCCGAGTTCGGCGGAATCGGAAAGATTGATGCCTGTAAGAGATTTTGCCCTGCGTATTCTAGCAATCCCGGATCGCGCTGGCTCCGGACGATAGCGTCGTAGATCCTTCGGGCTTCCTCGCGCGATCGAACTTCGCCTACGAGTTTCTTGCCGTTTTCCCAGATAGAAAATTCAACTACCGATGCCGATTCCGGAATTGGAAAAAAGTAAGTTCCTTCAAGAGTAATTTGAGTATCGTTTCGAAAGACCTGCTCAACATGGGTCGTAGCGACCTGTCCGTTGATCTTAGTGTCAAGTTTGATCGACTTGACCGGAAGCACATTCGGCAATGGAACCGGCCTCGGCATCGGGGGCCGACATGGTCGTCGGTCACACGGATTGGGAATAATAACACCTTGGGCAGTGGCATTCACCGCGCCAAGTAGGCTTGCAGCTACCAGAAACAGGCCGATAAAAAGTAATTTAGTTTTCATGTTCACTCCAGGATCCAAACTTACGCAGGGAAAGAAGACAGATTTCCGGTCAAAGTTGGAACGTTTGGCTGTTCGGAAACTTGCATCGTGTCTAAACAATTTTGCAACAAAGTCAATAAATCGCGTGTTAACATTAAAAAACTGGAGTTCTCGCATGAATAACTTTTTTACGTCTGCACTGCTTTTCACGTTAACCTTGTCCATTTTAATAACGACCGGCGCACAGGTACCGATCGAGGAAGACGACCAGTGTAGCGATGATCAGGTCAAGCTTTTGGCTACGCAACTTGTCGAAGAAAGTCGCAGCGTGTCGGATGCCGGGAAGAAGATCAAAGTCTTGATCCGTTCCGCCGATTTTCTCTGGCCAATTGATAATGCGACGGCTCGAACATATTATTCGGACGCGTACAAGATCGCCGTTGACAACCATCGCGAGAAAGGGGTTGAGCGCACCGAAACGAAAACTGGTAATTTCACGTTTATCACCGCTGAGCGTGACTTTAGGTTTGAGGTCGTATCTGCAATAGCAAAGAACGATGGCCAATGGGCGAGAAAGCTGACCGACGAACTAATGGCCGAATTTGAAAAGACCTTAAAGGATAAAAAAGAGGGTGAATTCAAACGCGAGATGGGATTGATGCTTCAGATCGCCTTCGAATCCCTTGATTCTAATCGTGATCTGAGCCTTTACATTTATCGGCGAATGATGAAATTGCCGCTTGAGCAGGACTGGTTCTTCACGCTATACCAGATCGCCGGAAAAGACGAAGCTTTTGCATCAAGTATTTATGTGGAGCTCCTGCAGTCGTATAGAAACGAAACTGCTCGCAAGCTTTTATTCCTATCAGCTTATCCATTTTCGAGAAACCGAATCTTTGGCGTCGAAAAGTATCAATATGGAACCACGTTGCCAACAGGATTAACGCCGCGAGCTGATCTTCAGCGTCCGTTTTTAGAGCTGTTCTTTAGTCGAGTTGCGTACGTTGCCGCTGATCCGGCACAACGTTCGGCTACGTCGACCCAATTTATAAACCCTGAACCGGTTCAAATGATCGCCGCTTTGAACGAAATGGAACCGTACATTATTGAGAATCATCCGTCGCTTATGCTGCAATTCAGCCGAGCTAAGGCAAATGCTCAAGCGATGATGACGCCCGAGATGTTCGAACGTCTTCAGAAGGCGAAAGCGCTGGCTGAGATGAATGAGCTAACTTTTGAAGAACGTATGACGAAGCTCGAAAAAGCAGACGAAGAAGGCAAGCTTAGCGATGTTATGATCGTGAATCTTATAACATTGATCAATAAGACTGACGCTCAATTTGAACGATTGAAGCCATGGTTCGACAAAATAGTTGAGGAACCGGTTCGAAAGGCGAGCGAAAGTTACTATTGGTATGCACGGGCAAAGCTGGC
Source organism: Pyrinomonadales bacterium (assembly GCA_038256005.1). Taxonomy (GTDB): domain Bacteria; phylum Acidobacteriota; class Blastocatellia; order Pyrinomonadales; family Pyrinomonadaceae; genus OLB17. Next base: position 6,229 of record JBBSKW010000068.1, on the reverse strand, counting down.
TATCAAAGAATCTCGTTTCGCCGATTCCGAATCTCACGCCGCGAAAGTTCCCGAGCTTGAATATCAAGCTACGCTTGCGTTTGATCTGGCAGACGCAAAGCTCGAAAGCATCACCGACGCTGCGACTGTTTATCAAACGCTGAATGAAGTCGCGAAACTTGCACGACGGATGGAAGATTCACCTTCAAAGGCAAAGATCCTTCTCGGACTTGCTTATCAATATGAAAAGATCAATCACGGGTTTGCCCTCGAAGAACTTGGTGAAGCCGTCCGCGTGATCAACAAACTTCAAGATCCCGATCTATTTTCGACGGCTGTATATCGTCAAATTATCGGAAAGACTTCCGCTCACTATACGGTTTACTCAATACCGGGATTTGATCCGGAAAATACATTCCGTGCAATTTCAGTTAATGATTTTGGGCTCGCTCTATCAAATGCAAGGTCGATCAATGATCGCGTCATTCGATCTATAGCGGTACTTGCAGTAGCAAAGAATTGCTTAGAGCGGCGGAGCAAAAAACGAACGGAAGCCGCCCGACAGAATTAGTTATTATTCGGTTGATCAGTGTCGTCGAGAAGTGCTTCATCGATCTCTTTTTCGAGCCTCGTTCTAAGCCGCTCGACCAGCGAATCTGCCCGCTGCACATTCAGGTCTAAATTCGCTTTGTTCTTTTGCACCTCTGCCATCAACGTTTGTAACTTTGCACGCTCTGCAGCAAGGGTTTTTTGGCGGGCTTCGCGAAGAACCTCGGGACGAAGCGAACCGGCGAAAGCCACACTCCGATCAATTGCATCAGGCCTCGTTTCGAGCTCAAGAGTATCTAACCGTTGCTGGATCTGAGCTTCTTTCTCGACCATTTCAAAATACTGTTTTCTCAGCGATTCGACTCGCTGTTCGGACTTTGTGAGAATGTCCAAATTTAGCCCAAGGCGTCTCTGCCTTTCGCCTTTATCTACTTTTTGATTCCCTTCTAGCGCCTTGAGTCTTAATTCCAGTTCTGAGACGTAACTCTCAGAGAGCCGATTCTCCGGCTCTGCGATTCGAACGGCTTCCGGATCGACGGGTGTCATCACACGGCCATTTTCATCCAAGTATTGATCTGCACGGCTGATCACTTCGGGATCGGCACGAACAGGTGTCGGTGTTGCAGTCGGTTTTGTGCTCGCGGTCGAACGGCGACGATTAGTTTGCGCATCGACGGAAAACACTCCGCCCAAAATCAATAATCCGGCTACCGATGCGATCAATTTATTCCGAATTTCCATTACGTTTTGCCGCAAGAGCGGAGTGGTCTTCTTTGTCAGGGATGAAATCTCCCCGAAACAATTCTATTCCATTCTTTGCCAGACCGACCAAAGGGATCGCGTCGAGGCCGGAATTAAGAATTCCGCGTGCCATCCCTTTCTTTTTGATATCATGTCCAACAAGTGCCAAAACGACGAGCGCACCGCCAAAAGGCAACATTTTCGCTCCGCGTTTCGCTAGCTGCCATCCGCCGGCATGCAATATTTTTCGACCAACGCTCTTCTTTTCTTTTGCCATCTCTAAAAATTCCCTTGCTTGCTTTATTGCGATGCGGACAGCATACTTTTGTTTGCACGCTCAATCGTGCATATTGGTTCCATAATACGCCATTTATGTCGCTTTCGGTCATCAAAGTTTCAAAAAGATACGGTAATAAGTGGGTTTTACGTGATGTCTCGTTTTCGGTCGAACCGGGCGAGACGGTCGCGATCTTCTCCGAACTCGCAGAAAGCGGCACGGCGCTCTTGAAGGTAATCGGAGCCAAGGAAGATTCGAACGGCGGCACAATTGAGTTAGCTGGATTAGATTGCCGACTAGTCTCAAACGGCGGCGAGACATCAACATTCCTTGGTCTCAAGATCAGCAAGCGGGATGATCCTGATCGAAAACTAAATGTTCAAGAGATAAGTCTGACACCTGATAATAGCCTTTTGCTTCTCGATTCCCCTTTCGAAGGTGCATTCAAAACCGACCGGTATCCCATTGGCGAAGCTATAAAAACTGCCGTTTCGAGCGGAAATTCAGCCGTAATTTTTTCCACCTGCGATTTCAAAGACGCGATAGAGTTCGCGGATCGTACTATCGTGATCCTGAATTCTTACGTCGAGCAAGACGCACCGCCCCAGGAGATCTACGAACGCCCTGTTTCGCTAGCGGTTGCGTCCGTGGTCGGACGAAACAATCTGATAACTGCCAGACGGCTAACCTCGACAAAGAACGACATCCCCGAGTTCGTCACCATCGACGGCGACCACCGTCTTTTCGCCCAGCGAACCGAGAATGCCGCATTAGGTCCTCTAAACAAGAACGTCACTCTCGCTATTCGGCCCGAGCAGATCTCGATCTCGTTCGGCGCATCGTTCCCTGAGGACAATCTTCTAAAAGCAACCGTCGCCGAAGTAAAACCGCTCGGGCCCACGACGCGTGTAACGCTCGATTGTGGCGGGCTGAAGTTGGAAGCCTTAGTTCTCAGGCTAGTCGGACTAAATATCGGTGAAGAGTGTATGGTCGGCTTACCGCCGGACCGCATCGCCGTTCTCGCCAATTGACCTTCTTTCGGTCTGTAATGCAACCAATACCGAATGTCACCTCATCTTCTAGTCTGACAAGCTAAGAATCTCGGTCCGAAGGAAAACAACAATGAAGAAATGCTATCTGCTCCTTGCAGTATTCGTGTGCCTGGATGCGGCAAATGCCCAAACCGTTAGAAACACTAGAGTTACGCATCCTGGCGATAGAAATATTTCAACGACTACTCGAAACGCAACGACCCTTCCGATCAAACGCGTGATCTTGTATTCGAACGGCGTTGCCTATATCGAACGTCGTGGAATGGTCAGCGGCAACGCCGAGGTCGATCTTTCGTTCAAGCAATCGCAGGTTGATGATGTCTTGAAATCGATGATCGTACTCGATATGGGGCAAGGCCGGATCGGTGCGGTTTCTTACAATTCGTCGCAACCAGCATCTGCAAGAACTGCCGAGATCCCTTTCAGCATTGGCTCCGAAACCGCCGAAGGTATCGGAAGCTCAGGCGGGTTGGCCGGAGTTCTTTCACAATTACAGGGCGCCAAGGTATTGGTCACGAGTGCGAAAGTAACACAAACAGGCTCAATCCTTACGGTTGAAAAACGCGGCACAACCAAGAAAGAAGATGACGAAATAACAACCTGCCTTCTCATTACACATTGGTGATCGCGTCTGATTCGGGTCAGATCACTGCATTTGAACTTTCAGAGATTCGATCGATCAAACTTTTAGAAGAGGGCACACGACGAAACATAAATGAATTCGCAAATGCGACGGCTTCGACGCGACTTCGTGACGCAAAGACGATCTCGGTTTCAAGCAGCGGAAGCGGCCCACGCGAAATGATCGTAAGCTATATTGTTTCCGCGCCGATCTGGAAAACGACCTATCGAGTCGTGCTCGGCGACGACGGCAAACCGTTCTTTCAAGGCTGGGCGATCGTCGATAACGTAAGTGATGAAAGTTGGGAAAATGTTCAGCTTTCGCTGGTCTCCGGTTCGCCGGTTTCTTTCATCCAAAACCTTCAAAAACCTCTCTATCGATATCGTCCGATAGTTCCAATTCCCGACGATCTGAATCTCGATCCGCAGATCTATGACGCCGAAGACGGCGGCACCGGTGTTGGATATGGTTCGGGGTCGGGATCAGGTTCTAGCGGTGGTGCAGGTTATGGAAACGCGGTGGTTGATGTAAGCGGTTCTCGTACAACCGCAAACTTCCTTTCATTGCTTCCAGGAGCAACAACGAGCCTTAGTGATGCACTGAAAAACGAATCGGGTGGTGTTCAAACGGCCGCGACCGGCAATGAGCTTGGTGATCTTTTTGAATACCGCATCGATGCACCGGTTTCGGTTGAACGCAACCGTTCGGCATTGATACCGATCGTGCAGACCAAGATGGAAGGCGAACGTGTTTCTATTTATAACGAATCAGCTCGCCAAGACCGTCCGATGGGCGGAATGATGTTGAGTAATACAACATCGCTTACGTTCGAAGGCGGAAGTCTTACGGTGATCGATCGCGATGCGTACGCCGGTGAGGCTCTGATGGAACGGCTGAAACCGAAGGAACGACGGCTGATCTCATTTGCTCTCGATCTCGGAACGCGGGTCAGCACAAAGTCCGAGACCGACCTTCGCCCGGTTCAATTGATCAAAGTTATTAACGGCGTTTTTCAAGCACATTATTTCCGCCAAGACGCGAAGACCTACACGCTCAGCAACCAGATCGGTCGCGTCAAAACAGTTTACATCGAACATCCGATTCGCGACCGTTGGGGACTTGCGGAAAATTCGGCAAAGCCCGAGACAGTGACTGACCGCTACTATCGTTTCCGCGTAGAACTTCAGCCATTTGCTACCGTGACAGTTCCGGTGGTCGAACAGCTTGGGCAAATGGACGCGTATCAGCTTTCATCGTTCTCGCGTGAGCAATTGGATCTATTTATCAGCCGCCGTTATATTGATGCGGCGACGCGTCAAAGGCTGGAGAAATTACTCGAACTTCGCGGAAGCATAAATCTCGTTTCGCAAAGAATGCAGACACTAACCGCCGAGGTCGCTTCGATAACGCAAGATCAGGCTCGTTTCCGCGAGAACATCGAGGCACTTTCAAAGACCGCAGAAGCCAAAGCGCTTATCGCTAGGTACATCGCAAAAGCGAATGATCAGGAATCAAGGCTCGAAGCGATAGAAACGGAACGAAAGACCGCACAAGCAGAGAAAGAAAGCCTCGAACGTGAACTCGCGACCGAGATCAAGAACTTCGAGGTGCGTTGATCACTCTCAACAAGCAAAAAAAGACACGAACTGCATTACGCGGTTCGTGTCATTTTGCTTATCACTGTTTTCGTTTCCTATCTGACGAATGCACTTGGAACCGGACGATCGCCGGTGATTCCAAAAGTTGTGATCAACGTACCGGCGGTCGAGCGCTGCATGAACCAAGTGTTCGTTGTCGGCCTGAAAACGGCTCCGTCAAATTCCCCGTCGCCGTCATAATCACCCGGAATCGGGACGTCGCCCGCCGCACCAAACGGGAAACCAAAGAACGAATTATCCTCGCTTCGAAGCACGTACCAGAATCCGGTGGATGGCCGCCAGAATGCAGCATCGGTCTTTCCGTCTCCGGTGTAGTCGCCCTGAACGATTCGATCCGTTGCCGAACCGAACGGAAAAGCAATAACGCCCGATGAACTGCGATCTATCCACCATTCGCCACTTCCGCTGCCGCCATTTGGCCGATAAATGGCAATATCTGCACTTCCGTCACCGTCATAGTCGCCCACAGCTGGTAGATCGCCAGGTAGACCAAACGATTGAATCTCTACACCGCCGCCGGATATTTGAACGAACCATGTCCCGCTGCTCGGACGAAATAAAGCGTGATCCGCACGCCCATCGCCGTTGAAATCACCCGCAGACGGAATATCGCCGTTTGAGCCGAATGAAAAGGCGAAATATGATAGATCCTCGCTCCGGAGAACCAGCCATTCACCGGTAGAAGGCCGGAAAAGCGTGAAATCGGTCTTACCGTCGCCGGTATAATCGCCGGGAACGATCACATCCGTCCCTATTCCGAATTGAACCACACCGTTTCCGCCGCCAGCTTCGGTCGAGCTAAACCACCACTCGCCCTGAGCCGGACGATAGATCGCCAGATCGGTGCGGCCATCACCAGTAAAATCAAAAGGCGCGGGAGCTGCAGAATTCGTTTCGGTGTAGTTGTATGCGACCAATGAAAAATGCTGATCGGTCGAGTCCGCATTGCCCAAAATTCCGTCGCCATTAAGTGTGACTGCATTTACCGTTATTGAGACTGGCGTTCCGGCAGGAATTCCTGTTCCAAGAAACACATTCTCAACGTTATCGATGGTGCTGTTAGCTCCGCCAGTTACCGATACGCCCGACGAAAAAACGTTTCCGCGGTACGTGTTCGCGCCGACCTGAACGGTCAGGTCGAGATTGTTAACAAGTGCAGGATCGGCTACTCCCGGCGGGTCTGACCAAACAAGTGTGAAGCGGACAGGTTTTGTGGGATCGGACACGGTACCGGAATAAACGACCGATTCGCCGGGACTGACGAATTCATGCGTCTCATTTACATGCTTCATCGGTACACCGGTGTTCATCATGAGACGCATATTCAAACGGCCCCAACCTTCATTCCCGT
>JBBSKW010000067.1:0-16085 GCA_038256005.1 Pyrinomonadales bacterium | reverse complement strand
CTGTTTGTGAGCGCACTCTTTCTTCCGTTGAGCGGAATCTCCTGCACGGTCCGCTAATTTATAACCTGCCCGACCGCCACGCTGGATAAATCTACCAGCGGAGAATCGGCCGTCACGTAAACCTGCTTAGAAATGTCTCCGATCCTCAGTTCGATATTAAGAACGGACGTACGCCCAACCTCGACGACAACTTTCTCGCCCACGTGCGTTTTGAATCCCTAAAGCTCGACCGACACGATAGATTCCAACTGGCAAAACCGCAAATTGATAAAACCATCGATGTCGCTCAAAGCAATCCGCCTCCCGCCGGTCTCGCCATGCACCAAGGTTATTTTTGCTCCGAACGCCGCCGCACCATTTGAATCGACCACCGTACCCTGCCGGACGGATGTAGAATTGGCAGACAAATTTGCGCAAAAGCCATCGGCTTTTGCCGCAAAACAAATTATTAAGCTCACCGAGAGAATACTAATGCAGGGCAAACTAGACCTAACGAAACGCACTGGGCAGGATCCGTCCTCTTGCTTGGCAACCCGACGGGGAACGAGAAATAATGTCCTTGAGCGGATTCGTCAACAATTTTCGGGAGACACCGAGCGACGAAACACGACTTGGGAGGGCAAAAAGAAACGAAAATGGACAGAAAAATTCCCCCCGATGAAAAAAGTGGAAAAAAATAAGGACTAGGTCGAATTCATGCTAGTCGTTAAGTGTTTGAGGATAAAGCAGTTACGGTGGTACTGGGGACGGGAATCGAACCCGTACGTCCCTAAGGACACAGGATTTTAAGTCCTGGGCGTCTACCAATTCCGCCACCCCAGCACGAGTTTGAGATTATCACACTTGCCGAAACCCGAAAAGAATCGAAAGTTCGTTCTTCGGACGATTTCCGCAGAGGTGAATCGTCGCTATGGTATGATTTCGGCGGAAACTTATTTTATTTATGGACCAATTTGCTTGGATCTTTTGGCTTGTTATCGGCATCGGCCTTTTAGTGGCAGAGATATTCACGCTCAGTTTTTTCCTTTTCTGGTTTGGAATCGGGGCACTGGCTGCAGCGTTTGTCGGGCTTTTAGGCTTTGGATTCGTCTGGCAGTTCGCAGCATTTGCTATCGTGTCAACGGCATTCACGCTTCTTTCCCGATCGATATTCGCCAACCGATATCTTTCTGGCGAAGAAAGTGAAAAGAAAATGGGTTTGGAAGCTCTTCCGGGCAAGATAGGTACGGTTACGGAGCCCAGCAAGGGATCGCTCAATGCAGCGGCGGTGCGTGTTTACGGATCGGAATGGACAGCATATCCCGTCGATAGTGAAAGTTCGTTGATCGAGGGCGAAAAGGTCGAAGTGGTACGAATCGAGGGAGCTACGATCTACGTAAAACAAGTTCAAAAAGAGTTGCCAGGTTGGCAGCAGGATTAGATCAAACCATTTCAGCAGTATCCTGATCGGCCGTATCGTGGATATTTCCCATATCGATAACCTCCAATTGAACTTCTTCACCATCGGCCGCAGCAAGGTTATCGCCGGTGAGCCGAGCTAATATCACCGTTATATTATCCTCGCCGCCATTTTCGTTAGCGATCTTTACAAGCTCCGCACAGGCGTTCTGGAGACTGTCCATGTTCTCGACGACGATCTGCTGCATGCCTGCTGCGCTCATCTTATTCGAAAGGCCGTCGCTACAAACGAGTACGACGTCATCGGCGCACGGTGTAAGACGAGCGGAAACGGGATATATCTCGTTTTGCGCGCCAAGGGCCTGTAATATCACGTTCTTGAGTGTATGCGTTTCGGCTTCTTCTGCAGAGATCTGCTGAGCATCAATGAGTTGCTGGACAAGCGACTGGTCCTTGGTTATCTGATAGATCTTTTCGTTCCGGACCAAATAGGCTCGGCTATCGCCCACTTGGATCACATCTACACCCTTCGGCGTCAATCCAACTCCGGTGAATGTTGCTCCCATACCCTGAAACTGGGCATCAGAGCGCCCTTGATTGTGGACAAGATAATTCGCGTAAAGGGTCGCATTATACAAATTTGCGATGAGATGGTATTCGTAGGCTTCAGGTGTCAGAGTTTCGTCTATGTCCTCGTGTAGGAGCTTTTCACAGACGCTCTCAACGGCCATCTTACTTGCAACTTCGCCGGCTAGAGCTCCGCCCATTCCATCTGAGACGGCGAGCACAATTCCATTGTCGTCGACCTCGAACGATTGCGTTTCGATCACAAATTCGCCGGCATCCTGACTGCTCGTCCAAGCGCGCGAACGAGAGATATTCAACAATAAATAATTGTCTTCATTGCCCTTACGGACACGGCCAACGTGTGAGGTTGCATGTATCTCAACAGTGTACATATTTAACTGATCCACAATACTATCGAATGCAGATGTGTCGCGGAATCTTTACTTAACTAAGAGCCTGATCCAGATCTTCTAAAATATCCTCGACATCCTCGATCCCGACCGATACGCGAACCAAACCATCGGTGATACCAAGCTGATCTCGCTTCTCGACCGGAACTGAAGCATGGGTCATCGATGCCGGATGAGAGATCAAACTTTCTACGCCGCCCAGACTTTCGCCGAGAGTACACAGCTTGACGGATTCCAAAACCTTTTTTGCGTTCTCGAGCGAACCCGTTTCGAAAGCTACCATTCCGCCAAATCCTGATTGCTGACGCTTTGCCAACTCATGCTGCGGGTGCGAGACAAGGCCCGGATAGTAAACTTTTTTAACTTTTGGATGTTCAGCAAGAAAGTTTGCAACAACACGACCATTGCGATCGTGGGCTTCCATGCGTACCGCTAGTGTTTTGGTTCCCCGCAAAACAAGGAAGGAATCGAATGGTGAGAGGATCGCTCCAATTCCATTTTGAACAAATCCGATTCGTTCTGCAAGACTTTCGTCGTTCAGAGCCACGAATCCGCCGACGCTGTCTGAGTGGCCATTAAGATACTTCGTTGTTGAATGGACAACTATATCGACACCGTGATCGATCGGCTTCTGAAAGTATGGTGACATGAATGTGTTGTCGCAAACGACTATCGCACCATGTGCATGTGAGATCTCGGAAACTGCGGCTAAATCGGTTACCGTCATCACCGGATTTGTCGGCGTTTCAACGAAAACCATCTTTGTATTCGGCTTAAACGCATTTTCAAGCGAGCTTATGTCAGAGGAATCTGCAAGGTCGAACTGGATCCCGTAATCGACCAGGATCTTGCTGAAAAGCCGATAAGTGCCACCGTAGGTGTTGTCTCCCAAAACTACATGGTCGCCCGCTTTCACCAACTTCATAACGGCATCAATTGCGGCCATTCCGGACGCAAAGGCGAAGCCATATTTTGCATTTTCAAGGGCCGCGATGTTCGTCTCAAGCGCCGATCGTGTTGGATTTTGCGTTCGGGCGTATTCAAATCCCTTGTGAATACCTAGCCCGTCCTGGGCATAAGTAGAAGTTTGGTAAATTGGAACACTAACAGCGCCGGTGGCGATGTCAGGCTCGTTTCCAGCGTGAATTGCAATGGTGGAGAAACCCATACCAATATTTTGAGAGGCGAGATATCCTTGAAAGTATTCGTGGTTAAGGGGCGTAAATCATCAGAAACCCGCCATTTAACGAGATTTAATGTTAACTTGCGGTGCGAAAAAATGCAAACAGGTTTGATTCTCAGGTGAATGCGGAATTTGTGGTCAATTATGCAGTTTCGGTTGACCTTTAGAATGCGCTGAAGAGTGCTCTGATCTGTGGTTCCTAGGTCAGTATACGTCCGACCTCTTCGAAGCCAACTAGATCCGGCCTAGTAATTAGCGTACAAGCGTGAATTATGTTAACTAGAGAGGTATAAATTCATCATTATGGATCTCAATCAGCTTGAAGTATTGGCCGCAGTGGCTCGCGAAAAGAGTTTTTCCCGGGCCGCGGAAGTTTTGGAACGCACCCAACCTGCTGTTAGTCAGGCAATTCGTCGGCTTGAAGAAGAAGTTGGCGAAACACTTTTCGATCGGTCATCTAAGGATGGAACATTGACGTTCGCGGGCGAGCTTTTGCTTGATCATGCGAAGCAAATGTTGAATTTGCGTGCGTCCGCCAACCTGGCTATTCGCGAAATGCGGGATCTGCACTCGGGAAAGGTGACTATAAGTGCAAACGAACATACGGTTTTTTATCTCTTGCCGCTGATCGAAGAGTTTCGAAAACGACATCCAATGATAAAGATCGAGGTTCAACGCGGCGTGGCAAGTCGGATCCCGAAAGAGATCACGGCACGCAAGGTTGAGCTGGGAGTGATCTCGTTCAAGCCGAATGATGAATCGATCCGGTCGATCTCGGTGATGAACGACCAATTGCTGTTGATCGTCGCTCCGGGACATAGACTCGCCAAGCAGGCGTCAGTCTCCGTAAAAGAGCTTGAGCAAGAAACCTTTATCGCACACAACGCGCCGTCGCCATATCGAAAGAAGGTTTTCGAGACTTTTGAAAAATTTAAGACGCCGCTGCGAATATCGGTTGAATTGCCTTCACTCGAGGCAATAAAACGGCTTGTGGAGACCGGGATTGGGGTCGCGCTGGTTCCAAGGTTGTCGGCGGTCAGCGAAGTTGCAAGCGGTAGACTGGCGGGGCTTTCGGTGATCGGGATGAAGCTGGAAAGAAAACTGAATATCATCTACCGAAAGAATTCAACGCTGTCTCATGCTGCAAGAGAGTTCCTGAATGTCGCAAATGAGATGGGCGGCACCGGACCGTACGAAATGTCGGCCAAGCCTAAATAATGCCGGCCGTAAAAGTTTCGAAACCGCGTCGATGTGAGCTAGAATTGAATGCGTTGATTCTACTAAGGCTTGGTTAGTTTTCGCAATAAGTTGAACGTGTGGAGTGTTGGGCGTTCTAGTGTGCCCGTTCGTTCATTCGCGAGTTCTTTCACTTATAAAATATGTTCGATCAATTTACTCTTGGCATAGAAGAAGAATTTCAGATAGTCGACCCTGAAACGAGGGAACTGAAATCACATGTTTCTGAGATCCTTGAAGAAGGCGTGCTCTTGCTTGGCGAAAAGATCAAGCCTGAAATGATCCAGTCGATGATAGAGGTCGGCACAGGCGTTTGTGCGAATATTCAGGAAGCTCGCGAAGACATCACTAAGTTGCGTTGTATCATTTCCAGTCTGGCAAGAAAGAAGGGAATGGCTATCGTTGCCGCTTCAACCCATCCTTTTTCCAAATGGTCGGAACAAGAGATCTACGACGGCGACAGATACAAACTGTTGGTCGACGAGTTGCAGATGGTGGCGCGAAGCTTGTTGATATTTGGAGTCCACGTTCATGTAGGAGTTCCAGACCTTGAACGTAGAATTCAGATCATGAACGCAGCGAGATACTTTCTTCCGCATGTACTTGCCTTAACGACTTCATCGCCGTTCTGGCTTGGATTTAATTCCGGATTAAAGTCATACCGTTGCGAGGTTTTCAAGAAGTTTCCACGAACCGAGATCCCTGACCACTTTGAATCTTACCAACAGTATCAGACCTATTTGGACTTGCTGATAAAGATGAACTGCATTCAGGATGGTTCAAAGATATGGTGGGATGTTCGGCCTCATCATAAGTTTCCAACGATCGAATTCCGCGTGTGCGACATACCTACTCGGGTTGATGACACGATCGCAGTGGCCGCTTTGTTTCAGGCGATCGTTGCCAAATTGACGGTTCTGATCGATAAGAATTTAGGCTTCCGAATTTATCACCGACGGTTAATTCTGGAGAACAAATGGCGGGCCCTCCGGTATGGCCTCGACGGAAATATGCTTGATCTTGGAAAGCAGAAAGAAGTTCCGGCTCGCGATCTGATCCGTGAACTGCTGGATTTTGTCGACGAAGTAGTCGATCCACTCGGATCGCGTAAGGAGATCGAACATATTCACACGATCCTCGAACGAGGCACCTCGGCCGACGATCAGCTCAAGGTTTTCGAAGAGACAGGGGGCGATTTCAACGCCGTAGTGGACATGCTCATGGTCAACACGCTCGAAAACGTACCTGAAAATTGCTTTGAATAGCCAGACAATTGATGTCTCGTTTGGCGGATTGCTGGAATATTTCTGGCAATCCGCTTTTATTTCTTGTTAGAGAAAGCATTTTTGCTAATGCTAAACAGTGTTGTAACATAATTGACAATCTTAAACTATCGTGGTATCAACTTAATTGGCTGTATATCTGCATTCAGTACACACCCGACCCTTTGACCGCCACCCCAAATCGATATGCCTAACGCTAACTTAAGAACAAATGCATCTGGTTTTTCTCTCTTGGAATTGATTATTGTGCTCGCGATCCTTGGCGTGATCGTGACCTTTGCGGTTTTATCGCTCGGTGGTACTTCAGCCGTACTGGCGCGCCAAAACGTAGCGAAAGAACTGAAAGTCGCGTTGGAGCGGGCGCGGTTCGACTCGGTTAAGCGCCGCCCGCAATCCTGTGCGGATATGTCTAGAGTTGAGATCCTGTCTGCGACCTCGTTCCGGTACATTACAGACACCAATCAAGATGGAACTCTTCAGCCCGGTCAGGAAACCAGGTCCGTGGATTTCGGGTCAACAAATGGAGTTCGCATTGTTGGCGACCCGGCCCCGACATTTCCGATAACCATAAGGTTCGATCAGCGGGGCCATACGACTTCCGGTGCCTGCGGAAGCGAAACTCCGGCAGTTACCCCGACACACTTTTGTGAAACAGGCTGCGGAGCAATTTCACCGGCGAATACGAGTTCGGTCTATGTATCGCCTACCGGAACAGTTGCACTATTGTTGGGCGGTGATGATCCCCCAACGTTTATAGATCCTACGGTTTCGAATGTTGCATCGGAGTCCGGAATTAACAGATTTCTCTCCGTTTGGACCGGCACGCCGCCAACGCCAACCCCGGTTGGAACACCTGGCGGTACTCCGTCACCAAGCCCAACGGGAACGCCTACGGCAGATCCGACACCTGACCCTGATCCTTCAGCGACGCCGACACCGGTGCCGACCCCGACACCAACTCCGGCTCCTTTGGACGCGTGCAGGCGCAATGATAGGCCGGGTAACCCCCCGACTTGTGATTGCCGCCCGCCGTACTTTGTTCAAGGTAATGGGCAGTGCAAATAAAGCGATCGGCAAAAGAATTTGTCGAACCATGGATATTAACTCTATTGAGTAAGAGGAAAGTGGAAAACATGTCGTCACGAACTGAACACAGCACGAAAGAGGCAGGCTTCTCCCTCGTTGAATCTATCGTTGCGATGTTGATCATAACGATCGCACTATTGGGAGCTCTCCAGGCCATCAACTATTCGGTTATCTACAACGCAGGTAACGCAACGCGTGCTCAGAATCTTGCGATTCTTCAGCAGGAGGTTGAGCGGCTTCGAGCTGCAAAGTTCACGCCCGCTGGAACAGATAATGCGCCACTACCGGGTAATGGATCCTGCAGAGCCGACGCTCAGAGAGACATAACCGGCGGTGCAAAGCCAGTTTGTTTTCTTGCAGCACCAAATGGAGGTTTGTTTCGTATTGACACGAGAATTGACGACAATCCGTTCAATACGCCCGGGACATTCGATGTTGATCCCACGACAAGGGTGAAAGAGATAACGGTTGATGTAGGGCTAGCTGCTCCTACTCCAGGTTGGCAAATTGCTATTCCGGCTCGCGTGGTCTTACGTCGTTCGATTGGTAATTAAAATGAATATGCAGAGCGAAAAAATGAAGAACAATGCCGGATTTTCACTGCTCGAATTGGTCATTGGTATGACGGTGACGCTGATTCTGCTCGCAGTGCTTTCATCTGTCTTGCACCGGGCAACAGGTGTAAATGCTCGTGAGGGACGGAAGGCCGATGCTCTGGTATCTGCGCAAGCTGCAATGAACGTCGTCTCTAGAGAGATCGGAAATTCTGGGTTCGGCATCTATACTGACGCCACCACGCAGACCCCAAGCAACGGAATCGTTCTTGCGGATTCGTCGGCAAATCAGATCCGTATTCGTTCTAATTTCGACAACGTAGGTGACTATTCCGTGCCGCCTGGCTCTACAGTCTTAAGTACGAACCAGCCGGGTGAGGATGTGACCTATTTTTTTGAACCGGCGACAAGGTCGATCGTTCGATACGATCGAAATCCCCCGACGGGTACAGATGCGACATCCGTGGTTGTCAATCAGATCAGTAGCGTAAGGTTTCAATACTTTAATTACACCACCAGTAGTTCAACCGTGACAGAAACGGCGACACCGACATCAGCAACAGGACGAGTGCGCATTACAGTTGAGGTCGAGCTTGACCCAGTGGTTGGCCAGGCACGAAACGAGACCGTTACATTCACTTCCGACGTTACACTTCGGAATTCAAATTACATGTTGAGGCAATATTAACGGATTTATTTGGCTAATCGGAGTATTCCGATCTGACGGAGGACGATATGAAAATTGATAAGATCGACCATAAGCGAAATTTTAGAGACGAAAAAGGGGCTGCGATGATAATGGCTCTTTTGATTTCAAGTCTTGTGTTGACACTATCCATAAGCCTGATACTTGCCACATCGACCAACGCATGGAATTTTACGGATGCAACGGCTGAGCAGCAAGCGTACAATGCTGCCGAGAACGGAATTCAATCTGTGGTCGACGTTTTGCGATATAAGTGTACCTCCGCAATATCCGGTCCGAGCCACGGTGGTTGCAGGATCAAGCCAAGCCCGCTTTACGCGACGGCCGACGGCGGCCAACCCATTTACGAGGATCACAAACTAAATAAGATCTCATTTGCTAAGGCGGTCGGCCTGACCACTTCAAACAAGTCTGGTGATTTGAGCACGCAGCCAAGAATGTCAAGGATCTTGACATACACGGATGTTGCGGCTGACTCTCGAATTCCGGTTATCGTTGCCCCAGCCAACTATAGCGCCTTTAATTTGGCGGTCACCGATCCTGACAACACCGGTTCGCTTATCACATATACGGCAAATGGCCGATTCTTTGATCATGATCCGGGTAATAATATGCAGATCACGTTCGGAGCAGGGGATCGATTTACACGAATCCGTTTTCAGCCACGAGTAGTGGCCAACCTGAATGTGCCAGCCGGCACACTCCAACCGACAGACTTCGGCAGTTTCATTGTGCAAACCGGAACGCTTGGCGGTGCAGCGGTGACTCGGCTTATTCGATTTGAAATACGGGTCGACATGACCGTACCATATCCCGCGACAAGGGTAATTCGCGGCTACATCCTGCCGGAAGCAAATACACCGTTTATCCCGAACGTAATATTTGACTCAAGGACCTACAATTTGCGTGGCAGTGACTTGAACCTTGATTTTACGGGTGCACTTGCCGGGTATACACCTTGGGCGGCTACGCCGACGGCAACGATGCATATGGATACCGCCAATCCGCCGATCGGTTATCGAGCTCGCATGACTGGCAACACGGCAGGATTTGAAAACAAATTGCAGGGAACCATTTCGCCCCCGGAACCGGCCCGATTACGGATCGTATCAACCGGATTTGGACCGAGAGGTTCGCGAAAGACGCTCGAAGCGATCATTCAAAACAATTATTTCAATGGTCTAGGCGCACCGGCGACCCTTACTCTGGTGGGACCGCCATCGGCTTCGAACGGAACCTTTACTTTCAATCCCGGCGCCTCAAATGCGATGAGGTATTCCGGTGTTGACCTTGCAACCGGATCCTCTGACATAATTCCACCGGTTGGCACCTCTCACCCACCGGACTGTTCCACAAATCCATGCGAGGATGTAAATCTTAACCGCGTGATCGACGGGTTCGGAAATAAGATCGATAACACGGTGGTGGGAACACCAGCAAATGTTGCGAGTGAGATCCCGCCTTGGCTCTCGAGTCCTGCGGCATTAGATGCAACGGTTAAGACGCTACACGAAACTGCTCGAAACTCGTATGATCCTACAAACCCGACAGGGCGTGTCTTTACGAATACTCAGCCTACTTCATGGGGCGACAATGCGACGGGTACCGGTATTACTTTCTGCGACGGCGATTGCGAACTAGGTCCTGTGGAAGGTGGTGGAATACTTATCGTTACAGGCAAGCTCACACTTCGTGGAAATTTTAGTTTCAAAGGCTTGATCCTGGTGGTGGGCACGGAAGGTATTCTGCGATCGGGTGGCGGCCACGGATTGATCCAGGGTAACATTGTCGTGGCACCATATGTGAATAGTGGAATTGCCGCGAACACCGATCCGCCCGCAGCTTCAAACTTTTTGGCCCCTCTGTGGAATACTAGCGGCGGTGGTACCTCAGACATTCAATACAACTCAGACAACCAGAACAGTGGTTTAGGTGCGATAAGCAATAACGTTCTGGGTGTTACAGAGAAGTAGAGCTAGCGTCTAGAAATAGTTATAGGCCGTAGTTCCAATATGGAGCCACGGCCTATCTTTTTGAACTTTCATTACCGAAGCAACTCGCTAGTTCTGTGCTGTCGCGATCTTAAGGAAGTTTTCGAATAAGATCCGACCGTCCCGTGATTCATTTGGATGTTCCCAACGCGTCGGGTTTTTTGACCAGTCTTCAAAAGACTTTTCGAGGTGGAATTGCACACAGTAGATCAACTGCCCGTCGTTTCGTTTAACCATCATCTGGTTCTTGCACAGATACGACGTGGCGAGAAGTTCGAAACCGTCAGGAAGTCCGTCGATCTGAACGCCATGGTTCTGCCAAACGCGTAAGATGTCGTCCTCTTTGGTGTAATCCTGCCAAATTCCAGAAGCTTGATCATCGATTCCAACAAAAATTGGGTCGTCCGGGTTCGTTATCTTTACAAACCTGTATTGATACTCAAGAACTCTTCCCGAGCGTTTTTCTGAGAGTTCAAGATCGTCAAGCGTTTTCAACTTTGCACCAAAAGAATGTCCTACCAACTGGTGCGATCCACAAATTGCCAGGATCGGGATCTTCGTGCTCCGAACAAAGCTTCCGATCGATTCCAAATGATCAGGGTTGTAATAATCGAAATCAGCGAATGTGCCGCTCATGACGATCGCATCCGGCCTAAAATCTTCGGCTGCCGCAGCGACCTCAGACAAGTGAACGGTGAGCGTCTTTGGATTCCGAACTAAACGTACAACATTTTGTGCAATATTGTTGCAGGCAAGCCCCGAAACCCTACGTTCAAATCGAAGCTTACTTTCAACCTCATCGCCCCAGTCCACATAAGCGAGGTCCGAAAGATCAGACTCGTATCGCAAAAGGCTATTAACGATGAGGACACGGGCATGCGAGACCGATTTCTCGATCGGCTCATAACGGCAAAATGAGCGCTTCGAATAAGGGAACGGAAGTTCCTCAATAACCTGACGTTTTTCTATCGCATCGAACATCAATCTTAATAATACGTTAATCCGTTTGGAATTCGAAACGGAAAATTCCCTTCGATTTGATGCTTCAATTCAATCACTTCTTTGCTTTGTCGATATATTGAACAACGGCATTAGTTCCCCGGGGCCGGCTTTTTTGATCTCGTCGCGCACCAAACGGATCACAGATGCGCGCAATTTGCCCAATTGCTGAGCCGATCTTTGCCTTCTTCCGGCTTCTACGGTTTGGAGCAACTTTTCCCATGATCGCTCCAAGTCATTGCAGATCATGGGAATGGCCGTAATGTCGTACGGGACGGCTATGTTTCTACAACCGATACGTGCAAAGACCTGCAAATAGCGTGCGGTCGATAGATTAGGGCTTGCGATCCTCCGGCTTCCGACCTTTAGTTCGAATCCAAGCAAGGTCTCAAGGATCTCGGTCTTGTTCTCCCGTTCCGGAATTTCCAGCTCGATCGAACGGGTCCTGAGTGGACGTATTTGGTTTAAGTAGATGTCCGGGATCCAATCCGTTTCGAATTCACTTCTGATATTAGATAAAGCGTCCATTTACCGAGGCTATGGGAAACGTGCTATTCAGTAACGTCCATCGTCGAGATCAATTCTTGGAATCGAGTGTAATATTTTCCAACGTGGACACCGTCCATCATTGCATGGTGAACCTCTACTGATACGGGCATCAGCGATCTACTATTCTGATCGAAGGTCTTTCCGAACACAACACGCGGAACGGTTTGACGGTTGTTGTGTAGGCCGGCATGCTTAAAACTCGTAAACGATACCCACGGAATAACCGAATAGTAGATAAGGTCTACGCGGTCGTTCTGGACATCAAGGGTTTTCAAACCCAAATACTTTTCTCGCGCAATGCGGCCGGCACGGTCATACTCAAATAGGATCGGCTGATTCGCGAAATAACAAAAGGAAAAAGTTTCGTCGCTATTCAAGATCGTTTGCGTTGCTTCGACCTGATCAAACTGAACGAGTCGAGCGTGCAAATACCGCACGCGAAATTCCGGCATGGAATTGACCGCACTTTGGGAGAAAAATAAACCGGCTAACGAGAATGAAAGGTTTTTCGTCTTACAAAACCGATAAAGTTCAGTAACGTCTAAGTTGGCCCTTAGGTTAAAGAATGGGTCTTCGTAGTCCTTGAAGAATTCGTAGATCGAGCGGCGGTTCCAGTTGTTTAGTTCGAACTCCTGATACATCACCTATCACCGAAGCTGAGCGCCCACAGGCGCTATTGGTGTAGAGAATTTTTCGATCAGTGAGTTCCCGAAAATACCCAAATAGAAAACGCCTATAACGGTAATTATTAGTACGGTCGCAAAGGCCGGAGCCATTTTCGGCTCGACCCACTCTGTCGTCCGGTCCTTAAAGAACATAACGACAACGAAACGCAAATAGTAATATGCCGAGATCGCAGTGTTGATAACGGCCGCGATGACCGTCACGGTCAACAGCGTATTCCCGGCCTCTAGTGCCGGCCGAAAGACCAAGACCTTTCCGATGAATCCACCCGTCAACGGCAGCCCTAGCAAGCTAAGCATGAACAGCGAAAGTGTGAACGACAATGCAGGTGACTTGAAGCCGATACCGTTAAAATCTTCAAACTCTGTTCGACGATCGTTCTTTTGTCCGAGGAGCGTGATTATCGCAAATGCGCCGAGATTCGCAACGGCATAAGTCAGCAGATAAAAAGCCACAGAGGCAACTGCAGAATCACGCGTCGCGTTCGAAGCCATTCCGGCACCGACGAATCCGACGAGGGCATAACCCGCGTGTGCGATAGACGAATATGCAAGCATACGCTTTACGTTGTTCTGCATTATCGCGGCGACGTTCCCGACGGTCATCGTAATGATCGCGATTACCGCTACGGCCGATATCCATGAGTTATGCAAATAGCCTGACGCCTGAGCGCCCGCAACGAGCGGAAACCCGATCACAAAAATGCGTAGGAATGATGCAAATGCAGCCGCTTTTGGCCCGGCTGCCAGAAATCCGGTCACGGGCGAAGGAGCACCTTCATAAACGTCCGGCGTCCAAACATGGAAAGGAGCCGCCGCGATCTTGAAACCAAATCCAACAATCAACATTGCTCCACCGATCAGCAATAAACCAGGGAAATAAGGACTGGAAATGTTTTCAGCGATCAGCGTAATGTTCGTCGTGCCCGTTGCTCCATAGATGAGAGCCATTCCGTAAAGCAAAAATGCAGATGCCAGCGAACCGAGGATGAAGTATTTCATCGCCGATTCGTTTGATTTCAAATCCGACCGCCTCAAACCAGCCATTACATACGTCGCGATCGACAGAGTCTCAAGGCCTAAAAATATGATCACAAGATCATTTCCGGCGGACATTAACATCATGCCGAAGGTCGCGAACATAAGGAGTGCATGATACTCGCCCGCTGGAACGCTTTCACGTTCAACCCATATCGCAGAAACCAAGATCGTAAGGGCTGAAACAAGAAGAAAGACGAACGTGAAACTCATCCGCAGGCTGTCATGGACCACCATGCCGCCCCAAGCCGTCGCCGGAACGCCGCTCGTCGCATTCCACATCATTCCCAACAGCACCGCTGCGGCAACGATACCGACCAGCGAAAGCACCGTAGAAACATTTCGCTGTTTCGGAAAAAAGCTGTCGTACATCATTATTACGATGCCGGTGACTGCGATGATCATCTCCGGAAGGATGATCGGAATATTTACGTTGGGATTTATCAAATCCATAACTGCACAGACTAACTAAAAAACTATTTCTCGTCGGGTGCCGCGGCCGTTTCGATCTCACCGCCTGCCTGTTTTACCACGCGTTCCTGGATCGCAACTACCGCCGCTTTCGAGCGATCAAGGAATGGTTTGGGGTACACACCCATGTAGACCATCAGGAACAGAAGCGGGATCATCAACCCGATCTCGCGCGAAGTTAGATCTTTAAGCCCGCGATTCTTTTCCTTATTCACCTTGCCAAAAAATACTCTTTGGATCATCCAAAGCAGATAGACGGCGGCAAAGACAACGCCGGTACCTGCGGCCATCGTGGCGACGTAATTCCAGTTAACGCCGAAGGAAAGCGGAAGCACCGTTGACTTCCACATTCCGAGCATGATCAAGAACTCGCCGACGAATCCATTCAAAAAGGGAAGTCCGACCGATGACATTGCCGTGATCACGAAGATCGTTGCGTAAACCGGCATCACGTTAGCGAGCCCACCAAATTCGCTGATCTCGCGCGTATGGCGGCGTTCATAGATGAAGCCGACGAGAAGGAACAGAGCACCGGTCGAAACGCCGTGGGCAAGCATTGTAAACAACGCACCCTGCATTCCCCATTCAGTGAACGAGAACATTCCGAGGATCACAAAGCCCATGTGGGCGACCGATGAATAAGCAACAAGCCGTTTCACATCCGGCTGAACCATCGCGACGAGGGCACCGTAAATGATGCCGATTATCGCAAGAACAATAAAGATCGGTGCAAATTCGCGGCTCTGATCTGGGAACAGCGTGAAACAAAAACGCATCAGGCCGTAGGTTCCCATCTTCAAAAGAACCGCCGCAAGGATCACCGAACCTGCAGTTGGTGCTTCGGTGTGCGCGTCCGGAAGCCATGTGTGAAAAGGAAACAGCGGAACTTTAATGGCAAACGCCAAGGCAAACGCGAGGAACAGCAGAGTTCCCGCAAGCGGAGTGAATACTAATCCGCCGCTAGAGAGCGTTTCGAGCAGAGTCACATAATCGAACGTGCCAACGCCGGTTGCGGCAGCATGAAGGTAATAAAGCGAAATGATTGCGACGAGCATCAGCAGACTGCCGATCGCCGTGAAAATAAAGAACTTTACCGCCGCATAAATACGGTTCGCTCCACCCCAGATACCGATAAGAAAGAACATTGGGATCAGCGAAGCTTCAAAGAACAGATAAAAAACAAGCAGATCAAGCGACACGAAAACGCCGATCATCGCGCTCTGCAGCAAAAGCAGGAAAACGTAAAAAGCGGTCGGTCGTTTTTCGACAGCATGCCACGTCGAAAGCACCGCGATCGGCATGATGAACGTCGTCAATATCACCAACCATAGACTAAGGCCGTCGATACCAACGTGATAGTTCGAATTGATGGCATCGATCCATGGAACATTCTTTTCGAACGAAAAGCCCGAGACCGATACCGTCTGATCGCCAAGCAAAAGCAGTGAAATAAGAAAAATGACAACGGTTATCGCCAAGGTCACCCACTTCAGGTGCGATTCATTCTTCCAAAACATCTGATGGGCGACCAGGCCCAACGCGCCGAATACGGGCAGGATGATCAGCAAGGTCAAAAGATTTTCCGAAATAAAGTCCATATTCGATCACTTGTCGTGATGTTTCGGTCTAATCGTCAAATGAAGTTAACCAATAAGCTTAAGACCGTAATAAACAAAATAGCCAACCAAGACAACGGCGCCGGCGACGATGAATGCCGCATAACTGCGGACAAACCCAACTTGAATCCGTTGTGTTCCGGCCCCGACAGCAGCTACGAAATTACCAATACCGTTTACAATGCCGTCGATGAACCCGACATCGAAGCCTTTCCAAAGCGAATTTGTCGAAAGCCGCGTGATCGGGTCAACGATATAGCCGTTATACAGCTCGTCCAACCGCCATTTTTGTTCGAGGATCTTTGGCATTTGGCG
>JBBSKW010000066.1:0-16151 GCA_038256005.1 Pyrinomonadales bacterium | reverse complement strand
ATCCGCGTGACGGAAGAATGTTTAGCTTTTGGGATCGAACAGTGCTATCCGAACAAACGTGTCGGAGACATCGGAGCTGTGATCCAGAAACACGCTGAAAAGCACGGCTACGGAATTGTTCGCGACTATACCGGTCACGGAATTGGGCGGCGAATGCATGAGGCTCCGCAAATACCGAATTATGGCCGCGAGGGTACAAAAGAGAAGATCAGAGCGGGATATTGTTTTGCGATCGAGCCGATGTTAAATCTTGGAACTCAAGAAACAAAAACGCTAGCCGACAAGTGGACCGTCGTCACGATGGACGGAAAACCTTCTGCACATGCTGAGCATACGGTAGCAATAACTGCCGAAGGTCCCGAGATCTTAACGCTTACGAAAGAGCAGAAAGTGGCATTGAGTGGAACTAAAACGGAAATTGCCGCAGCCTGACTTGAAAAACAGGAAACGAAAGGGTAACATTTAGGGTTTGTCCAACAGAACGGAAAGTTGGACGTGTATTTATGTCAAAGGAAGAAGCGATCGAGGTGATGGCAACCGTGCTTGAAACCCTTCCGAACGCGATGTTCAAAGTCGCGGTCGAGGAAAATAAGCACGAAGTTTTGGCCCACATCTCAGGCAAGATGCGAAAGAATTTCATTCGCATTCTCCCGGGTGACCGGGTTCTTGTAGAGCTTTCGCCGTATGACCTAAAGCGGGGAAGAATTACATACCGCTACAAGTAAGAGGAAAGAATAATGAAAGTGCGACCGTCGGTAAAAAAGATCTGCGAAAAATGTAAGGTGATCCACCGGAAGGGGATCGTGCGCGTTATTTGCGAAAACCCGAAGCACAAACAGAGGCAAGGATAGAAGGATATGGCTCGTATAGCAGGTGTTGATCTACCGCCCAATAAAAGGGCACAAATTGGTTTAACGTACATTTACGGCGTAGGCAGATCGCGTGCGACCGAGGTGCTCGGCAAGGCTGACATCAGTATCGATTCGAAGATCCGTGACCTGAGCGAAGACGAACTGAATAAGATCAGAACGATCCTCGATCAAGAGGGCGACGTGGAAGGTGATCTTCGTAAGCGTGTGCAGATGGATATAAAACGTCTGATGGACATTGGCTGCTACCGCGGCCTTCGTCATCGTCGCAGCTTGCCCGTCCGCGGTCAGCGAACCTCGACGAACGCAAGAACACGAAAAGGGCCGAGGAAAGCGGCAGTCGCTAAAAAGAAGGCACCAGGTAAGAAGTAAGTCGAAAGTTCGAGTTCAATCTTCCGGGTTTGTTCTCGGAATTTGGATTGAGACCTTGAACTTCGAACATTGGACCTTGAACTAATAACATGGCTAAAGCAGCAGCAAAAGGAAAGAAGAGCTTTAAGAAGAAAGAGAGAAAGAACATCCCGTACGGGATCGTTCACATTTCGGCTTCTTTCAACAACACTTTGATCTCGATCACCGACACGCAAGGGAACTTGATCGCTCAATCGTCATCTGGTGCACGCGGTTTCCGCGGTTCGCGAAAGGGCACACCGTTCGCGGCACAGCAGGCGGCCGGTGAGGTTGCTCGTAAGGCGACCGAAGCGGGGATGCGTGAGGCAGAAGTTCGTGTGAAAGGACCAGGCGGCGGACGCGAGTCTGCGATCCGAGCGATCGCACAGGCCGGTATTCGGGTCTCGACGATCCGTGATACCACGCCGATCCCACACAACGGATGTAGGCCGCCGAAACGCCGACGCGTTTGATCGATCAGTTTATTTATCAAAAGGACGAAGGGTCACTGACCTGTAAACTTTTCCGATAATTTCAGTGGCTCAAATTTCCAAATCGGAATTTGAGTACTGGCACGGAAGCAAAAATACTATGGCTAGATATAGAGATGCAGTTTGTAGGCTTTGCCGCCGAGAAGGCGGGAAGTTGTTTTTGAAGGGCGACCGTTGTTTTAAGCCCTCGTGCGCAATTGAAAAGCGTGGCACGAATCCTCCGGGACAGCACGGTGCGGCTCGCCGCAAGATGCTTGCCGGTTATGGCGAGCAGCTTCGCGAAAAACAGAAAGTAAAGCGAATTTATTTTGTTCTCGAGAAGCAGTTCCGGAATTATTTCGAGAAAGCTCTCCGACAGAAAGGCGTAACCGGCGAAAATTTGCTGTTTATGCTTGAACGTCGTTTGGACAATGTCGTTTATCGCTCGGGTTTTTCAACCTCACGACGACAGGCTCGTCAGCTTGTAAACCATGGCCACATCGAAGTCAACGGCCGCAAGGTAGACATTCCATCATTTCAGGTAAAAATTGGCGACACTGTCACCGTAAAGGATAAGAGCCACAAGAATGCTCACGTCGAAGGTGCATGGCAGACGGCCGCCGGACGCGGACGACCGAGCTGGCTTTCGCCGGCTGGTAAAGATCTGAGTATCTCGATCTCGTCGCTTCCTTCGAGACAGGATATCGATTCGAATATCAACGAACAGCTGATCGTTGAGCTTTATAGTAAGTAGTTTTATTAACCGAGTTGGCCGAAGTAGCCGCAAGACGGAGTCTGTTCTTACTCCGGAACTGGCGGGGACAAGGCCGACTCATAAGACTTTTTAAAAGAACACAATATGACACAGAGCAATAATTGGACTGATTTCCAAATGCCGAGTCGGCTGAACGTTGAGACCGAAACACTTACACCGCGTTATGGTAAGTTTTACGCTCAACCGTTTGAACGTGGGTTCGGAACTACTATTGGGAATTCGATTCGCCGAGCCCTTCTTTCCTCGATCGAAGGTGCGGCGGTAACGGCGGTAAAGATCAGTGGGGTCGAACACGAATTTTCATCGATCAAGGGCGTTGTTGAAGATGCAACTGACGTAATATTGAACTTGAAGCAAGTCCCTTTCCTGCTTCACGGTTCGGGCCCCAAAACGCTTTCGATCAGCAAGAAAGGCCCCGGTGAAGTGACGAGCGCTGACATCGAGACGGATTCAGATGTTGAGGTGCTTGACACTGATGTTCATATCGCGACGATAAACGGCTCCGGGTCATTGAATATCGAAATGCGGCTCAAACGCAGTCGAGGGTATGTCTCGGCGGAATTCAATAATGATGAAGACCTTTCTGTCGGCTATATTCCGATCGATTCCGTCCATACGCCGGTCAAAAAAGTAAATTACATTGTCGATAAGACCCGACAAGGTTCTAACACTGAGTTTGACAAATTGGTGATCGAGGTTTGGACTGACGGTTCGGTTAAGCCGGATGATGCGATAGGTTTGGCAGCAAAGTTGGTCAAAGACCACATGTCGATCTTCATCAATTTTGAAGAAGAAGAAGAAGAATACAAGTACGAAGATATCGCTCGTCCGCCGCTTATGCGGAACGACCTGTTGGACAAGCCTGTAGATGAACTTGAACTTTCAGTTCGTTCATACAACTGCTTGAAGAACGCTGATATTCGTTCGATTCGTGATCTAATTCGACGAAGCGAAAAGGACATGCTCGGGACGAAGAATTTCGGTAAGAAGTCCTTGACGGAGATAAAGGACCTTCTTCATGGGATGGGCCTTGATTTCGGAATGGATTTTGATGATCAGGGCAACCCGATCCCCGGTTCGGGGGGAAGAGATTTAGACTAGATAGTTCAAGGTTTAACCTACAAGATTTAAAGTTGAATCTTACTTCGTACGTTGAACTTTCAACTTTGAACTTAAAGCAATGAGACATAGAAAAGCACATCGTAAATTGGGCCGGACTACCGAACATCGTATATCGATGCTTCGAAATATGGCTACTTCGCTGATCAATGCCGAAAAAGAGCATATTGTAACGACGGTTGCTAAGGCAAAAGAATTAAGGCCATTTGTTGAGAAGGTCATCACGCTTGCTCGACACGCTCACAAACTTGAGGGTGATGCAGCCAAGGTTGGTGAAGTTCACTATCGACGACAGGCAGCCCGATATTTCCACGCCGGAAACAGCACGTTCAAGGCTGAACAGAGCCGTTTCCGCGGAAAGAAAGGTGAGGCAAAAGAGCCTATCGAACGGACCGCCGGTGTGAAGGCCGTTCAGCGGTTGTTTGATGAACTTGGTGCACGTTATAAAGACCGAAATGGTGGTTATACTAGGATCATTCGACTAGGCCGTCGATCTGGTGATAACGCCGAAATGGCAGTGATCGAACTGGTGGACAATCCGCGTGAATTGGCCGCAAAGGCATAAATTCGATTTTGACGGAGCGTTTTAGCGATGAGCGAAAAGACAGCACCTGCGAACGAAGTGGAGCCGAAGCCTGTGTCTAAACATAATGACAACGACGTAGAAGCGTCCGAGCCTTCGTTGAATCTTGATGAGATCCGCGAACTTGCGGAACTTGTGAACGAATACGGGTTCACTGATTTCAAGTTTGAGAACGAAAAGATAAAAGTTCGTCTAAGCAAACAGGTTACCGTTGCACTTCCGGCTCCGCAGGCCACTATGCCAACTTCAGGGTCGACTCATTCAGGTGAACAGTCGTTAGTCGTTGAGATTCCGGCCTCCTCTGAAGAAGATCTCCATACAATAACTTCGCCAATAGTTGGCACATTTTATCGTTCGCCTAGCCCGGACAAGGATGCTTACGTAAAGGAAGGCAGTTCGGTGACGCCCGAATCGGTCGTTTGCATTGTTGAAGCAATGAAGTTAATGAACGAGATCCAAGCCGAAGCAACTGGCGAGATCGTAAAGATCTACGTTGAGAACGGACAACCGGTGGAATACGGCCAACCGCTTTTTGGTATCAGAAAGTAGTATCAGCCACAGAGCACATAGAGTATCTGAGAAACCTGTTTCGCTTCGGAGGTATCCGAAAAGCATTTCTTAGGCAAGTGAACTCTATGTACTTTGTGGCAAAGTTTTGTGATGGAACGTGAAATTCGAAAAATTTTGATCGCCAATCGCGGCGAGATCGCTTGCCGGATCATTTGGACATGCAAAGAGATGGGCATTAAAACCGTCGCTGTGCATTCCCAGGCCGACCGCGAAGCATTGCACGTTCGATTTGCTGACGAAGCGATCTGCATCGGCGGAAATCCGTCGGCGGAGAGCTATTTAAATATTCCGGCGATCATAAGTGCTGCTGAAATAACAAACGTAGATGCTATCCATCCTGGTTACGGATTTCTTGCGGAATCGGCCAGATTTGCGAGGATCTGTGAGGACTGCAACATAAAGTTTATCGGCCCGCGTCCGGAGGTCATTGCGATGATGGGCGACAAGGTCGAAGCAAGACGGACAATGCAGGCCGCTGGTGTTCCGATACTTCCTGGCAGCCCAGATCCTATCGAATCGGCTGAAGAGGCAAAAGTGTTAGCCAGAGAAATCGGATTTCCCGTGATCATTAAGGCTGCGGCCGGCGGCGGCGGACGCGGAATGCGTATCGTGCGAAGTGAAGAGGAACTTGAAGTTAATCTTGATACGGCGCAGAACGAAGCTCTAGCAGCGTTCAATAATGGTGCCGTTTATATCGAGCGTTATATCGAACGGCCGCGACATATTGAAATTCAGGTCTTGGCAGATGAGCATGGAAATTGTGTGCATTTAGGTGAGCGAGAATGTTCGATCCAACGTCGGCATCAAAAACTGCTCGAAGAAGCACCGTCGCCGGTTATAACTCCTGAACAGCGCGAACGAATGGGTGCGGTTGCTGTGAAGGCGTGTAAAGAGATCGGTTATTCTAACGCCGGTACTTTTGAATTTTTGCTCGATGAGGACGGAAGCTTTTATTTCATGGAAATGAATACCCGCATTCAGGTCGAGCATCCGGTAACCGAAATGGTCACGCTTGCTGACATTGTTCGGAATCAGATCCGGATCGCGTCGGGCGAGAACCTCCAGTACGAACAAAGCGATGTCAGGCTAACCGGACATTCGATCGAATGCCGGATAAATGCAGAAGATCCTGTGAAGTTTACTCCTAGCCCAGGAAAGATCACCGCGTTCAATACACCGGGCGGACCTGGCGTACGCGTCGATACGGCTGTTTATCCTGGATACACGGTTCCGCCGTATTACGATTCGATGATCGCGAAACTCATCGTCCATGCGCGTACGCGTGAGCTCGCCATTGCTAGAATGCAGCGGGCGTTAGACATGATGGTTGTTGAAGGGATCAAAACAACGATCCCGCTTCATAAAAAGATCATGGCCGACGAGAGATTCCGGAAGGGTGATTTCTCGACAAAGTTCATGGAAGAGTTCGAATACACAGTTGATAACTGAAATTGGATAACAGATAATTAGAGATCGAAAAACCTCAATATTTCGATCGTTGAATTAGTAAATATTTTGCGGTTACCGCGTTTTCACTTCGCGGAGTTACTGCGAGCAAGGAGAGGCTAAATTAAGCCGATTGGTTTTATGGCAACAGTTAAAGAAACAAAAGAACAGATAGTTGGTGATTACAAGACACATGGTACAGACACCGGCTCTTCACAGGTTCAGGTGGCACTGCTTACGCAGCGCATCAATGAACTTACTGCGCATTTCAAGGTGCACAAGAAGGACAACAATTCGCGACGCGGTCTGCTTATTTTAGTCTCGCGACGACGTAAATTGCTTGATTATCTAAAGCGACGTGATATCAATGAATATCACGAGATCATCAAGAAACTTGGTTTACGCCGATAGAATCGTTCAAAGGTCGGGTTTCAGAGTTTAGGTTGATAATATAGACATTGAACTTTGAAATCTGGAACTTTGAACAAATAGTTGGGCCTCTTCGGCCGTTAGACATGACGTTCTTTCGAAGGATTTGTTAATGGATGCTGAACGTGACAGCGATTTTGTCCACTTTACAAAAAGAGAACGTTCGCAATTTTGGAAATCTCCAAATGCGGCTGATGCTTCACGATATAAGCGTCGGCCGTTTTTGTTTTGAGGAAATGAAATGAACAAAAAATATTTAAAAGAATCGATCAAACTCGGCGGAGAGGAATTGATCGTAGAAACAGGCAAGGTTGCCAAACAGGCCGATGGTTCGGTCGTGATCCGCTATGGCGACACAATGGTCTTGGTGACTGCGGTCAGCATGCGAACTGCGAAAGAAGGACTGGACTTCTTCCCGCTAACTGTTGAATACCGCGAATCAAGCTATTCCGCCGGACGAATTCCCGGAAACTACTTCCGAAGAGAAGGCCGCCCGAGCGAGAAAGAAATTTTGACTTGCCGGCTTATCGATCGCCCGATCCGTCCACTTTTCCCTGATGGGTATCGTTTTGAGACTCAGATCGTCGGAACAGTTATATCGTCGGACTCTGAAAATGACCCAGACGTTATCGCGATCACCGGTGCTTCGTGTGCTTTGTATCTTTCGGATATCGTGTTCAACACGCCGATCGCTGGCGTGAGGATCGGTCTGATAGATGGTAAGTACATTGTTAACCCGACCTTCGACGAGCGTCGCGACTCGGCTCTTAACCTTCTTGTTGCAGGAACTGAAGAAGCGATCGTAATGGTCGAGGCTGAGGCTAATGAAGTCGCTGAAGACATTATGCTCGAAGCGATGATGCTTGCACACAAGGAGATCAAGCGACTTTGTCTCTGGCAGGTCGAGCTCGGTAAGGCTCTTGAGATCACGAAGCGTGAATTTAAGTCGCCGCAGATCGACGAGACGATCGCCGGCGAAGTTGAAAAGAAATTCAGCGACAAGCTCAGAGCAGCACTCGACACGACCGGCAAGGATAAGCTCTCGAGCTACGCCGAAGTCGATGCATTAAAGAAAGAAGTTGTTGATAGTTACCCCGCCGAAGAATCAGACAAGCGTCACGCTGCCGGCAAGGCATTTTCACGACTTAAGGAAAAGATCTTCCGCGAAGATATGCTCGGCAACAAACGTCGTCCGGATGGCCGAAAATTTTCGGAGATCCGCCCGATCTCGTGCGATGTCGGTTGGCTGCCTCGTGTACATGGTTCGTCGCTATTCACCCGAGGCGAAACTCAAGCGATCGTTACGACCACGCTCGGAACCAAAATGGAC
Source organism: Pyrinomonadales bacterium (assembly GCA_038256005.1). GTDB lineage: Bacteria > Acidobacteriota > Blastocatellia > Pyrinomonadales > Pyrinomonadaceae > OLB17. Next base: position 8,170 of record JBBSKW010000066.1, on the reverse strand, counting down.
GAGCAATATATGGATGACATTGAAAAAGGCGAAGTTAAACGCCGCTTTATGCTCCATTACAATTTCCCGCCTTATTCGGTCGGCGAAGCGGGAAGGTTCGGCGGCACATCGCGTCGCGAAACGGGACACGGAAATCTTGCTCGTCGTGCGATAGAAGCTGTATTGCCGGACGAAGAAGATTTTCCGTACACGCTTCGAATAGTTTCGGATATTACAGAATCAAACGGTTCTTCGTCGATGGCTTCGGTCTGCGGCGGCATCTTGAGCCTAATGGATGCGGGTGTGCCGATCAAACGTCCGGTCGCAGGTGTTGCAATGGGCTTGGTGATGGAAGGGAATCGGTACGCGATCCTTTCGGACATTGCCGGAGCCGAAGATCATTACGGCGACATGGATTTCAAAGTCACCGGAACGAGCGAAGGCATCACTGCTCTGCAGATGGATATAAAGGTCGCCGGGATCAACGCGATGATCTTGCAGGAAGCTTTGGAGCAAGCCCGCAAAGGCCGACTTCATATTTTGGGAATAATGGACAAAGCTCTGACTGAGCCGCGTGCTGACATTTCGAACTACGCTCCGCGCATCATCACGATCAAGATCAATCCTGAGAAGATCCGCGACGTTATCGGTAAGGGCGGTTCAACGATCCGTGCTTTGACCGAAGAGACGGGCGCTAAGATCGACGTTTCGGACGACGGAACTATCTTGATCGCGACGGCCGATGGTGAGGCAGCAGCAGAAGCTGTAGCTCGTATCAAGGCACTTACGGCCGAAGCTGAGATCGGTGAGACCTACATGGGTACAGTTTCACGAATCGTAGACTTTGGTGCGTTCGTTGAGATCCTTCCCGGACTTGACGGCCTGCTGCACATCTCAGAGATCTCCGACCGACGCGTCAAGGACGTTCGCGACGAGCTCAAAGAAGGCCAGCAGATTATGGTCAAGTGCATCGGGAAAGAAGGTAATAAGGTAAAGCTTTCCCGCAAGGCAATACTGGCACAAGAGAAAGCCGCGGGCGGCGGAGCTAGTGGCGAGTCCGGTGACGGCGGCAGCGATCACGGCGACCGTAACGAAGATTAGTAGCTTGTACTAGTGATCGATTATAAGGTTGATTAGAGATGGACGGCTTCGGTCGTCCATTTACTTTTAATTGACATTTCAAATTCCCGTCGCTACGATGTGTATGAATGGAGTGACTTATACACATGCGGACAAATATCGATATCGACGAAAAATTGATAAAAGACACTTTAAAGGTGACTGGATTGAAGACCAAGCGTGAGGTTGTTGACCGTGCCTTGAAAGAACTTTTGAGGCTTTCGCGTCAAGGCGAAATGCGAAAACTTCGCGGCAAGTTTCATTGGGAAGGCGATCTTGAGAAAATGAGGCTCGACTAAGTGATCTTTGTTGACTCAAGTGTTTGGATTGACTACATCAACAACTCCGACACGCCACAGGTCGAAAGGCTTGACCGCATTCTAGGAGTCCGAACGGTAGTAATCGGCGACTTGGTTCTTACCGAGGTACTACAAGGTTGTAGTACGCCCCGAGTTCACAGGGAAACGCTCAAACTATTAAGGCTTGCAAGTTTTATCGTTGTCGGCGGTTACGATGTTGCACTGCAAGCGTCCAGAAACTACATGATTTTGAAGGCAATGGGAATCACGGTCCGCAAGACAATCGATACACTTATTGCCACGCGTTGTATCATCAATGAGTACGAACTCCTCCACAATGACCGCGATTTCTTGCCCTTCGAAGAGCATCTGGGACTCAAGTGCGTTGTGTAAACCTAAATATGTCAGCACCAAATATTGAAACAATTGTCTCTCTTGCAAAACGCCGCGGATTTGTTTATCCGGCATCAGAGATCTATGGCGGGCTTGGTTCTTCGTGGGATTACGGTCCATTAGGCGTCGAAATTGCGAACAACATCAAGAAAAGTTGGTGGAATTGGTTAGTTTACGAACGCGACGATATTGAGGGCCTTGATTCTTCGATCATTCAGAATCGCAACGTATGGAAGTATTCCGGTCACGAGACAACATTTAGCGATCCGTTGGTGGATTGCCGGGAATGTAAATCGCGTTTACGGCAAGACAAACTGGATCAGGACGACGACGGCAAGTTTATCTGTTCGAATTGTGGATCAACAGATCTAACTGATCCGCGGCCGTTCAACTTGATGTTTCGAACTACGATCGGAGCCGTTTCAGCCGACGATGATCCGATGGCTCTGGCATATCTTCGGCCCGAGACGGCGCAGGGAATATTTACCAATTTTGGCAACGTGCTGAATACATCGCGGCGAAAGCTGCCGTTTGGGATCGCCCAAATTGGCAAGGCGTTTCGCAATGAAGTTACTCCGGGAAACTTTATTTTCCGCACGCGTGAATTCGAACAGATGGAGCTTGAGTATTTTGTTCGTCCTGAAGATGCACAGCGAATTCACCAGGAATGGATCGATGCGTACGGCGAATGGGTAGATTCGCTTGGCATTTCAAGAAACAACATCAAACATTACGAACAGTCGAAAGCGGAACTCGCTCACTACGCCGATCGAACCGTCGATTTTCTTTATCGGTTTTTTCCAGAACGCGAAGAGGAAGGCAAGCAGTGGGACGAGTTGCTCGGTATCGCGAATCGAACAGATTACGATCTGCGTGTTCATTCGAAGAAGCCCGAAGATGCTGACGGAAAACGAATTAATCCTGATTCGACCGATGACCTTTCGTATTTCGATCCGCAGACGAACGAGCGATTCTACCCGTACGTGATCGAGCCTTCCGTCGGTGTAAACCGGACCTTGCTTGCGGTAATGATGGACGCCTACGAAGAGCGGACAAACGACAAGGGTGAGGTCCGCGTGATCATGAAATTCAAACCGGAACTCGCTCCGATCAAGGTTGCGGTGCTTCCATTAGCAAAGAATAAACCGGAGATCGTTGAATTAGCGAAAAGTTTACGAAAAGATCTGCAGCGTTCGATGCGGGCTGTTTATGACGACACCGGTGGGATCGGGAAACTCTACGCACGACAGGACGAGATCGGTACGCCATTCTGTGTCACAGTCGATCACGAATCATTGGAAGATAATGCTGTTACTGTGCGCGACCGTGATACGTGGGAGCAGCAGCGAGTTAACCTCGAAGGACTTCGCGAAAATTTGCAGAAGCGTTTGGGCTAGTCTTGTTTCAAACAGGATAAACAGGATGATCAGGATCGATTGTTGGCAATCCCAATAATCCTGTAAATCCTGTTTTTATTCTACCGATGGGCATTCACGAAAAAGTTGTGAGATTGGCCGAAACGATCCGTGATAAAGACGGGCGGGCGATGCTCGTCGGCGGTTGTGTGCGCGACGAGATAATGGGGATCGAGCCGACTGACTGGGATGTTGAGGTTTACGGAATTCAGCCGAACCAACTGCGGGACCTTCTTGATGAGTTTGGCGAGGTGAATGCCGTAGGCGAGGCTTTTGCGGTTTATAAGATCGGCGGTCATTTGGACGTATCGATCCCTCGTCGTGAACGAAATACCGATCGCGGCCATAAAGGATTTATTATCGAAGGCGATCCGGACATGTCCTTTGACGAGGCGTGTTCGCGTCGGGATTTTACGGTCAATGCGATTCTCAGAGACCCGTTGACGGGCGAGATCGTCGATCCATTTAAGGGAAGGGACGACATCCAGCGAAAGATCTTGCGGCATGTTTCTAGCGAGACCTTTGCCGAGGATTCACTGCGTGTCCTGCGGGCGGCTCAATTTGCGGCGCGATTCGAGTTCGAGATCGCACCGGAAACGGCCAAGATATGCCGGACGATCGACGTTACCGATCTTCCGAAAGAACGAATCTGGGGTGAACTTGAAAAACTTTTGCTCCGTGCCGATCGGCCATCGATAGGATTAAAGTGCCTTTATGATCTTGGCGCGGTGGATCAAATATTTCCGGAGCTAAAAGCACTTGTTGGAGTGCCGCAGGAGCCCGAATGGCATCCAGAAGGCAGTGTGGATGTCCACACTCTGATGGTCGTCGACGAAGCTCGAAGGCTGATCGGCGATCTGCCATACGAGCGGCAAGTTACTGTGATGTTGGGAGCCCTGTGCCACGATCTAGGCAAGCCGCCAACGACCGAGTATGTTGATGGCCGAACGCGTTCTCGCGGTCACGATGAGGCTGGTGTCGAACCAACTCTTTCATTATTGGACACGCTTGGGATATATACGCTCGACGGTTATGACGTTCGTAACCAGGTCGTTCAGCTTGTTCGATATCACTTGAAACCGGGCGAGTATTACAAGGCGAAAACTCCAGTTGGCGACGGTGCGTTTCGTCGACTTGCACGAAAGGTCGAGCCCGATCTTTTGTATCGGGTAGCGAAAGCCGACAGCCTCGGCCGCTATCCGGATGGTGACCGCAGCAAGATGATCTTCGGGTCAGAAGCACAGGAGTGGTTCATCGAAAAAGTCCGTGAATTGCAGATCGAGAAAAAAGCCCCGGAGCCGATCTTGCTTGGCCGTCATTTGATCGAACTTGGAATGGACCCATCGCCAAAATTCAAAAAGATACTCGACGCAGTCTATGAAATGCAGTTGGATGGAAAAGTCGTGAGTTTAGTAGAAGCGACCGCGGTAGCAAAGGAGTGGATGACGGAGCGTTAATCAACGCTTCGGCTGGATCAGTCACTATCGTTTTCGAGAACGACTTTCTCGGCTAATGCATTTTCGTGTTTTATTCCAACGCGGAGGCGGCGATACATGCTCATCCATTGATTAGCCATCCAGGGAAGCAGGAAGAACGCCAACATATAACCCCGCCAATCGTCGTAGAGAAGTTTGAAGTTCGTTACGTACAAGATGAGCAGCGTAACCCAATGCGAAAAACAATACTCGCAAGTCCAGACATAACAGAATTTACGAAAGACAAAACTGCGTGCTTCCTTAGACAACCTGCCACAAAATTCACGAGGTTCAGCAAATATCTCTTCCTGCGTAACGGTCCACGCGATTGACGCGATGACCATCGAGAGAATAACTATCCAATAGATTTGAGTTGGAACATCCATCGAAAAATCACCACCGGAGACTAGACAGCCTTTTCGATCCTCTGACGCAGAATCTTACATCAAAACTTGGTTTTAACGAAAATGCGTTCGGGCAGATTACGAATAGCAGACATTATCGACCGCCATATCGGTAGATAATAGATCACATACTTCTTGGATTCAAAAGCCGCAAAGATCGCTTCGGCCAGCTTTTCAGGCGTCGTCGTCAATCGGGCAGGCAGATCCATTCCATCCGTCATTTTCGTAGCGACGAAGCCTGGTTTTACGGTCAAAACGTGTACTCCGGTCTCGGTCAGTCGATGACGCAGACCAGATAGAAACGCAGTAAATCCTGCCTTCGCTGAACCGTAAATATAATTACTCTTCCGGCCCTTATCGCCGGCGACCGACGAGATGCCAATTATCGAACCACTCTTTTTCCCCTCAAAATCATTCGCGACTATCGAAAGAATCGAAACAGCACCGCTATAGTTTGCTACTATCGACCGGTCAGCTTCAATGTGATCGTTTTGCCCCAGTTCCTGATCGCCCAAATAGCCGACGGCATACAGTACGACATCTGGTTGCATCGGGAGCGATGAATAAAACGCTCTGTGCGTTTCAAAAGCAGCGGCATCGAATTCAACAATGTGTACCGCTACGCCGTATCGTATTTCAAGATCGGTCTTGTCTGCCTCAAGGTCACTTGGCCAACGAGCGGCGAGTATGAGGTCAAAACCGGCCCTGGCAAACTGGTCCGCCGCAGCTCTTCCGATATCTGATCCACCTCCTAAAACGAGTAACGTCTTTCCCATAATTTAGTCTTCAAAATTTTAGTCGCTCTGATTGAGCTGAACTGAATCTACCCGATGAGACCTTTTGCCTATACGACGAATGAAAGGTTTCGGAGCTCATCCGGGCGTCCTTCGCAAGATACAATCGTCCCCCGCGGTCCAGCACGACACGATCGAGTTGATCGAGCAACGCGAAGACCTCGTCGTTCACCTTGAAATCGAGAGCTAGTGTGTAACCTTCCATCGGAAAACTCATTATCGCGTTGGGGTCCGGCTTTCCGAACAATTTGAGAACTGCAAGCGGCGAACCCTGGCCGGACTTGGCGATCTTCGACAGGATTTCGACAAGGCCGTCACGGCTTTCACTCAGCGGCAATACGCATTGATACTGGATAAAGCCACGGCGACCATAACCTCGATTCCAATTGTGGATGCCGTCGAGCGGGTAAAAGTACGGATCAAAATGGATCACGCTCTCGGACTGTGTGCTCAATTGTTTGTTGTAATAGGCGAAATTAAAAGCTTTAACCGTCAGATGATTCAAAGAGAATGCTGGTAAAAAGAACGGAAGATCTAAAGCTTTTGCTGGTGCAGGCTGAAGTGGATTTGCGGAAAATCGACTCGGCAATTGATTCAACATCGCGTGTTCGCCAAGCATCAGTATCGAGCGGCCGAGTTCTTTTCCTTTTGCGAGACAGTCGATCCACGCAACTGAATATGTGCTTTCCGTCGAGCTTTCAAACAATTCCATCACGCTGTCAATTCCGCGTGCCTTGTGGGATATCTGATGGATAAACGAGGTTTCTATCGGTTTGAGCCGGAACTTTGCTTTAAGGATTATTCCCGTGAGTCCCATTCCGCCACAGGTTTGCCAAAATAATTCAGAATTCTCATTGCGAGAACAACGAAAGATAGTTCCGTCCGAATCGAGCAGTTCAAAGCACTCAACATGATTCGAAAACGTCCCTTCACAATGATGGTTCTTTCCGTGCACGTCGGCGGCGATCGCTCCACCAACGGTAATAAATTTCGTTCCCGGTGTAACCGGTAAAAAGAAACCTTTGGGGATGATTATGTTAAGAACATCGGACAGTAACACGCCAGATTCGCATTCGATCACTCCATTCTCTTGATCGAAAGAAAGGAACCGATTCAGCTTGAGGGTTGAAAAGATGTTTTGGCCGAGCGATGAATCTCCGTAACAACGTCCGTTACCACGAGCGATAAGATGTTCATGGTCTTCAACCGTTTGACGAATAGTATCGAGGCTTCGAGTCTCGATTACATCTGCCTCGATCACAGGATAGTTGCCCCAGTTTGTGACGGTTCTACGTGACATATAGAATGACAACGAAAGACGCAAGCCACAGGAGGATCATCGCCTGGATCATAGTATCTTTGAGCAGTATCATTGTTGGCGACCCGCTCTTTTCTTCAACGATGGCGATCTGCAGAAACCGAAGTATGCCTAAAATTACAAAGATCGAGGTCAAATAAACTTGGTCTGAATGCAGCCGTTGAACGACGTCTTCTGAGACCGTGTACATGATGTAGCAGACGATCGTCGTTCCGCCCAGAACCACCAAACACGTGTCGATAAACGGCAAAGTGTAGCCTTTCAGGGCCGGCCGAAGATCGCCCTTATCAACGTCAAGCAACAGGTCGTCACGCCGTTTTCCCAGTGCTAAGCAGCATGCGAGGAGAAACGTCATTAAGATGAGCCATTTTGAGATCGGCACATCGGCCGCGATACCACCAGCCAAGATACGAAGAACAAAGCCGATCGCAATGATCGAAATATCGATCAACGAAAGGTGTTTTAAGTAAAGGCTGTAAAAGAAATTAAGAACGAAGTACGACGCGATAACAAAAAGAAACGAAGTGCCGACGAAAGCAGCAAAACCGATCGAGACAACGGCCATCGCAAGCATCAGCACAAGTGCACTGCTAACTGAAACACCACCGGTTGCGAGCGGCCGATCGCGTTTTACTTCGTGGAGTCGATCGCGTTCAAGGTCGCGAATATCATTGAAGATATAAACTGCACTGGCGATTGCACTGAACGAAAGAAAGGCGAAAAAGAGCTGTGGAGTCTCTAATGCGGTGAAAATACGTCCCGCAAAAAAAGCCGGGATAAAAACGAATAAGTTCTTTATCCACTGGTGCGGCCGGAGAAGTTTGATGTAGTTTTTCAACTGTTAGATCTTGCCATCTTGATATTCTGATCTTGCGAATCGCCGAAATACGTCAACGAAAATGCGATAGCGGCGAAAACGAGCGTGAACATTCCGTACCCTGATTGTCCTACAAAGATATCTACTTTGCCTAGCT
>JBBSKW010000065.1:0-16265 GCA_038256005.1 Pyrinomonadales bacterium | reverse complement strand
TGAAAGATGGCGCGGGCTCCGTTTAGTTCGACCCGTGTACGACTCCCTGCGTTTGAAACGGCGCCATTCAACCCCTTCAATATCGCAACTGCCGTGTTCCACGAAACGGGGTCGGACTTCCGGCCCTCAACGAGTTCCCGAAGGATCTTTTTCTGTCGATTATTCATAGCGAGCTTAGTATCAGTCAGTGATACTCACAAATCAATTAAGAGGACTACCTGCGAACGCGCCAAGCATTTGGCAGTCTTCTCACAGGTGCGGGACTCCAGATCGTACTCGGTCTGCCACCCGGTTCATAGAAGATAAATCCGCCCGCGGCTCGCCATCGTATCTGCTGTTGCCCTCGCCAACGCGGCTCTCGATACGGATAATAGTGACCACCGTTGGTGTAGTATCCGCCGTTATATGAAATAAAACGCACCGGCCCGGAAATCAATTGATAGCTTTCATTCGATTGCCGCTGATACGATTCGTAGGCGAGAGCGGCATACCGCTCCGCCTGCTCCTTCCGCAGGCGTGCTGACATCTCCTGTGTGTTGTTTATGTAAGCAACCCGGTCGGTCTCGATCTCTTCCGGCGAAGGCATACCTAGCCGCTTATAATTTTCGCGATATTCGTTTTCAGCCGCGATCCGGCGATCCCGGAATTTCGTTAGATCGCTGTTTGATACGGTTGTCGTCTGGGCGAAAACTGCTCCGCTTAGCAACAAACATGAGAGGAAAACTGACAACTCTTTGTAATACATAAGGCCACCTCGCGATGACCCAATTCTAACATACGTTCTTTTGTAAGCCGCGCCCTATTAGAATCCGAACGCGAACCCGACGCGGCCGTTTGCTCCCGCGGTTCGGAATCCGTTCTCAAAGTATTCGCTGTCGAACACATTTTCGATCGTTCCGAACAAGCGAAGGTCGTATTTATCGCTTCCCAATTTGAATGTGTAACCTGCCGTAAGATCGCCTCGTCTATTTCCATCGAACCGATAAACGTAAGTTCTAAACACCGAATTGCTGAATATCGGCGCGAGATACGACGACGACACAAGTAGATCGAAGTTCACCCAGAACTGCTTGTACCGCTGGGTCGCGACCAATGTAAACTGATGCTCCGGAATTCCGAGAGTCGAAATAATGCCGGTTCCGGAAACCTGCGGCGTCCGCTGGTCGCTATTCATAAATGTGTAAGAAGTGAAAATATCAGTCGAACGAGTCGGCTCGATATGAGCGCTAAACTCACCGCCACGTGCAATGCCGCCTTTCTGGTTTTCGTATCCGCCAAACGGACGCGCCGTAGATCCTAGATTCGGTACGACGTTTCCAAAGCCGATGATGTCCGTCAACTTCGTATAAAAGTAAACCGCACTCAGCTTCACTTTTTCTTTAGCCAAATACTGCTCTACACCACCGTCGAAAGCGATCGTCTTTTCCGGTTTCAAATTTGGATCGCCGAGTGCGACAAAGCTCGGCGTGCCAAAACTCCTGTAAAAAGTACCGAATCTTTCATAAAGCGACGGAACGCGATAACCGTTGCCGACATGTGCACGGATCTTGGTACCGCTTGAACGAAAGTAATAAGAGCCCGCTCCATCGAAAGTATATGCTGACGGCGGGTTGGAGAGCGTCAGGTTCGTGTAAGGCGCGTTGTTCAAGCTGAATCGCGGCGTATCGAGTTTGAAGAACTGAGCACGAAATCCGCCGGCGAACTGCAGTCGACCGCCGAGCAAACTGATCAGATCTTGTGCAAATATCGTATTGCTCGATTGAAATGCGTCGGTCGAAAAATTTGCCGTCCCCGTCGGCGTAAGTCCGTCGTTACCAAACTTCTCGTGTTCGAATTCGTAACCAAATTTGAAGTCGTGAATCGTATTCGGCGTCCAATTCAATGTCGCGTTCGCTGTCTGGATCAATCCGTCAAAAAACGATGTAGACGTGGACTGAAATCCGACTCCGAGCGGGCCATTGTCGTTTCGCCGCCGTGTCTTCAGGCCCGAATAGTAGCCGTTCACGCTCAGCTCATCTGAAAACGCATGTGAAACCGAGAAAACGCTGCTTAGGAATCGCGACTTCTGTATCGCATCAGGATCATTCGCATCGGCGACGAAATTGGTGCCTTCAAACGCATCGATTACCGTTCGGTTTGTCGCCGGCAATGTGCCTAAAGTGTCCGGGCTGGAATTGAGTCGCACAGTCGCGTCTGAAAAGAAGAATCGCGCTGAGATGTTTGTTCTATCGGTCGGCCGAAAATCAAAACGCGGCTGAAAGTTAGTGTTCGATGCATTGTCCTGGCCATCGATACCTTTTTTATATGCGGTTCGCGAGACGCCTAAGTTGAAACCGAATTTGTCTGTACCGTAGCTCGTATTTCCGCGAAAACGCCCGAGCCCAAGTCCGCCAAGTGCTCCGGAAAGCTGCCCATGCCAGCCCATTCGAGCTTCTGGTGTTTGGAAATTGACCGTCCCGCCGATCGAGTTCGTGCCGTAAAGTGATGAGCCCGAACCGCGAAGAACTTCAACTCGGCTGACGCTCGTGAGCGTGATATCGCCCAAGAAAGGCGATGCGTCGCCGGTGATGGCCGAAGCATCGCGAAGCCTTACGCCGTCAAGCAAAATCGCGGTGTCCTGATTGCGCAGGCCACGCGTTTTGATCGTCGCCGTTCTTCCGAATCCGCCGAGTTGTTGAATTCGAAATCCCGGAATGCTTCTTAGCGATTCAACCAAACTAAAATCCGCCCTCTCACGCATTTCCTGCCCGCCGATCACGTTGACCGTTTTGGAAACCTCGTCGATCGGTTGGGGTAGATCTGCTGAAACTGTGACTGTTTCGCGAATCGTTTGGGGAGTCGGTGAAGGTGTCGCGGCCGGATCGGTTTGTGCCGAAACTCCGAGCGAACTCAAAAATGTAAAGATCAATAAAAAGGTAATTCTCATTTTGTCCTCTTCCGCCCATCGCGGAATGGTTATTCCAAGACAAACAAGCCAAGTTCCCGACTTTAACGGTTGCGTGGGCAGTGTAGGAATTTCACCAAGCTTCCTTTGCGTAGAATGTCAACAATGTTTGGGTGGCAAATGCCTGCTGAAGCAGCTACTCCAAACGCTAATAAACTGCCGTCACTCTAACGGACCCGCTCGCCGGATGCCTGTCGAGCAACGTTGTAACTCCAAAAACTTCCCGTATGTTCGCTTCAGTCAAAACTTCTGCAGGCGGGCCGGCGGCGAAGATCGTTCCTTGTTTCAATAACAAGATCTTATCCGCAAATTCGGAAGCAAGGTTTAGATCATGCGTGATCACGATCGCGGAACTTCCCGCTTCGCGGCACCTTCGCCGGACGAGCCGAAACATCATCGCCTGATGGGCGAGATCGAGATTTGCCGTCGGTTCGTCGAGCAATAATATCTTTGCGTCGGTTGCGATCGCCCTAGCCAACACAACACGCTGCCGCTCGCCGCCCGAAAGCTCGTTCATCAATCGAGTGCCGAAATTCGCCAGATCACATTCTTCTAAAGCCTTGTTTGCAAGCTCTAGATCTTCCGTCGACTCCCAGCCGAACACCGAACCGCTCGCAAACCTTCCGGACAAGACGAATTCAAGAACCGTCACCGGAAATTTCGTCTCATTCTCCTGTGCAACCACCGCAATTCGCTTTGCTATCTCACGACGCGAATATGAGAAAAGCGGCGTTCCATTAAGCAATATCTCGCCACTCGCCGGCAAAGTCCCATTCAGAGCCTTTATCAACGTTGTCTTCCCTGCCCCGTTCGGCCCAAGCAAAGCGATCATCTCGCCCTCGTGCAATTCAAACGAGATGTCGCGCAGCACATCGCACGGGCCGTATCGAATAGTTATGTCGTTTATTTTCAACACTTTCACACCAACTAATTAATAATTATCCAATTAGTGATTAGTAATTAGCTCGTCTTAACAAATAGATGAATAATGGCGCTCCTATTAACGCTGTTATTGCCCCAACCGGCAATTCTCTCGGAGCGATCGCTGTTCGGGCCACGGTGTCCGCGAGCACAACAAATATCGCTCCCGCGATCGCCGACATTGGAACAACGAGCCGGTTATCACTGCCGATCGCAAGCCGTACGAGATGCGGCACGATCAGCCCGACATAACCGACAGAACCGCTTGCCGCTACTGCGGTCCCGACGAGCAGGCTCGCCATTCCGAACACGATCATTCGCACACGACCGACCTCCACGCCAAAATCGAACGCGTCGCGTTCGCCGACCATCATCAAATTCAAGGCTCGGGCTTGCGAAGAAAGCACGATCGTTCCAACGGTCGCCGCGGCCAGCGTCATATAAAATCCGTCATAGGTCGCCTGTGAAAGATCGCCGAGAAGCCAGAACGTGTAGCCGCGAAGCCGCGCCGCATCAAGCAAACTTGTCAGCAGAACGATGATCGACGATAGAAATGTCGTGACGATCACGCCCGATAGCACCAGCCGCTCGACGTTCATTCCCATCCGGCTTTTCGCCATCTGATAGACGGCAAAGGTCGCAATTCCCGCACCCGCAAATGCCAGCAGCGGCCTCGCAAAACCGTATCCATCCAGGAAAACAAATGCTACAAGTGTTCCGAGTGCGGCTCCGTTCGAAACGCCTAACAGATAAGGTTCTGCCAGCGGATTTCTCAGCAAAGCCTGCAGTGACGCACCTGCAACCGCTAAACTCCCACCAACACAAGCCCCAAGTAAAATTCGCGGCAAGCGTATATGAAACAATATCGCCCTGCCCTGCTCAGTCATTTCAAAGATCGATATCCGCTCGCTGCCAAGCAAAATGGCCGCAACCAGAGTCACCGCCAACGCCGCGATCAAGACTAACCAAATTGTTCTTCGTCTGTTCAAAGCTGGCAGCTAATGGCTGGAAGCTGTTCGTAACTCTCTACTTATTCAGGCTACCTGCGATCTGCTCCACTGCGTCAGCCAAACGCGGACCGGGCCGCGAAAGAATGTCGGCATTCACCCTAATTATTCGTCCGTTCTTTACTGCTTTCGAATTGTTTAAGACAACGTTCGGTTCTTTATTGTCTTCGCTGTCCGACAGAATGATCACGTCGGGGTCCATCGCCAATGCCGTCTCTTTGCTGATCTTCGGATAGCCGCCGCTGATGTCTTTGGTAAGCGAAGTGCCGCCTGCACGTTCGATCAATTCGGTCATAAATGAATCGCTGCCAACGGTGAACAATGGCTCATTGGAGATCTGCAGAAAAACTTTCGGCCGTTCGGACGGTCTCTTCGCGGTTTCAATTGCACGAACGCGTCGCTCGAATTCGGCAGCTGCTACGTAAGCCGGTTCTTTCGTTAAAAAGATGTCACCAAGCCGACGCATTCGATCGGGAACGTCATCAAGCTTCTTGACGTCCAACACAAAGACCGCGATCTGTTGCCGTTCGAGCATTGATGCGAATGCCTCAAGCTGCGACGCCGTCGAAACTAAAACGAGCTGCGGTTTGAGAGCGACAATTGATTCAATGTTCGGCGTCTGTGTATCGCCAACCTTCTGGATCTTTTTGGCCTCAGCGGGAAAATTGCAGTAGCTCGTTACACCGACAAGCCGATCGCCCGCACCCGCCGCAAAGACCATTTCCGTTATGCTCGGAGCGAGCGAAATTATCCGGTTAAGCGGAACCGGAATTCTTACTTCCCGGCCAAGATCGTCTGTGAAAGCGCCGGACACCGGCCCGTCGGGCATCGGCCGATTTGTTTCACATCCAATGAAAAGCGACGTGAGCAAAAGGACGCACCCCAAAAGTGATCTCTTAAATGAATTCCAGTTCTTTTCCACTTCGATAAGCCAATATCCAAAACTAAAACGCCCTGCCTTTCTTCATCCGCAAAAAACGGACAAGAAAAACAGGGCGCTAAATATCGCCTATGTTCGCCTGTCGTGTCTTTACGCGAAACACGCTTTCGCAAAATGCTGCTGTGCGGCGACCTGACTTATCGGTTAAATTACCGAATCACAGTGACGCGATCGTGCGGGATTGTTCACCCGGCTTCGCCTTGAACTAAATAGCAGCGTTTTACTTTGAAAGAGCAAGTGGCAGATTATCACGCCGACCATGGTGAAAGTCAAACTACTTCTGCTGAAACCGCCTGCGGATAATACACGTTCTTAATGGCTCGGATCGTATTGCAATGGATCTCGACCGTGTCGTTAATATCAGCCGCATAGCCGCCGCTCATTGTTGTAACAATCGGAATTCCGAGATCTTTTGTAAATTGGAGCACCATTTCATCGCGACGAACCAAGCCGTCGATGGTCAATCCAAGCCGGCCGAGTTTGTCATTTTCGTACGGGTCGGCGCCCGCTAGATAGAAGATAACATCCGGATCATGCGAGCGAATTCGAGCCAGTGCCTGTTCCAGCGTCGCAAGATATTCAGCGTCGCCGGATTTATCTTGCAACTCGATATCGAGTGACGAATCTTGTTTGAAGAGCGGATAATTCTTCGCTCCGTGCATCGAAAAAGTAAAGACTTCTGGAGAATTCTGAAAGATATACGCCGTGCCGTCGCCCTGGTGAACATCAAGATCTATGATCAAAAACCGCTCGGCGAGTTGGTCTTCCTGCATTACCTTGATCGCGACCGCGACATCGTTCAATACGCAGAATCCGGAACCATGATCGGGATAGGCGTGGTGCGTTCCGCCCGCGAGATTTGAAGCGACACCGGTTCTCAGACAATCTTTGGCCGCACTTATCGTTCCTGAGATCGCGTGAAACGAACGCCGCACTAGCGATTCTGACCACGGTAGCCCGAGCTTCCTTATCTCCTTTTCGGTGAGGGTTCCGGCAACAAGCCGTGCGATATAGTCGTCTGTGTGGACTAACAAAAGATCGTCGGTTGACGCCGGTTCAGGTTCGATCAATTCATCCGGATACAAAGTTCCCTCGGCGAGAAGCCTGTCGCGGACGAGCTCAAATTTGCGGATCGGGAAAACATGCCCCTCACCAATGTCCGCATAATAATAAGGTGAATAATAGATTTGGTATTCGGTCATTCTCGCTCATTTTAGCTGTTCGCGATCGTAATCAACAAAACCGGTTTCGCGACAATCCGAATAATTCCTTTACCTTTTCAACTTTCCAAGATAATATTTCGGTAGTTCAAGCAACCGGCCAACGGAGGACACGCATCATAGCCGCCGACGAAGTTATACAATCCGATCTAAGCTTTCCGGGAGTAATTATGGAGTCGAATACGGCCGTGTTCGAAAACGAGGTTGGACTTGCATTTAGGAATGGTGAAATTCTCAGTGCTAATGCGACCGTTGTTAAACCTCAAATCCAGACCGCCGTCGCAATCGACGCACCTGATCTGGACCTGTGTAGGCTTGCCGCCGATGGCAACATCGCCGCCTTCGAGTTGCTCTACGAACGATATCACCGCCGAACTTACTCGCTCTGCCTTCGAATGTTGAGTAGCCCGACCGAGGCGGAAGACCTTACACAAGAAGTTTTCATTCAGCTTTTTCGAAAGATATCTAGTTTTCGTGGCGATTCTGCGTTTTCGACGTGGCTCCATCGGTTGACGGTGAACCAGGTACTTATGCATTTCCGCCGCCGAAGCGTGAAGAACGAGAAAGTTTCTGAAGATGGTGAGATCCCAGAACAAACGGTTATCGGATCTGCAAATCCGAACAAAATGCAGGTTGTTGACCGAATTGCTTTGCGAAACGCGATCGCAGAATTGCCGAAGGGTTACAAGAGCGTTTTTATCCTTCATGATGTTGAAGGATACGAGCACGAAGAAGTTGCACGCCAGCTTGGCATATCGGTTGGCACATCGAAATCGCAGCTACACAAGGCTCGGCTAAAACTTCGTGGGTTGCTGATAAAGCAGCCGAAATAAAACAACTAAATTTCATTTTTGCACGAGCGGGATAAGCATCTTGTTCGTGCAAAGCTTTGCCTGGTAAATAGACCGATTTTGCGAAGGGCAGGCAACTATCCTGCCCGGCGGACAATCTATTAGTTTGTCGATCAAGGGGAAATCAATAAGTTTTATAGGAGCGGTCGTAAGTCGTGGATCGCTCGAATCAAATTTCATGAATTGCCAAGATTGTCAGGAGTTCATTAGCCATTACATTGACGGCGAATTGGATGAAGTTAATTCGTCCGCCGTCTCATCGCATCTTTCGATCTGCGATGAGTGCGTTGGGCTGTTCGATGACTTCTCGGCGATACTTGCAAATTGCGGCCAGACCGATCTGGACGCCGACGCGTTGCCAAATCCGCGTGCAATGTGGTGCCGGATCAATAATGTAATTGAAGCCGAGATCGAACATCAGCCGGAACCCGAGCCGATCAAGCAAGGACTTTTCGCTCGTGGTTGGAATCTTACATTTTCGCAGGTAGGCGCCGCTGTGCTGGGCATCGCGGTAATCAGTTCGCTCTTGACGGTGGTTGGAATCAGAAACTATTTTGAGCCGACGGGCGACGATTTCACAACCCGTTCAAAGGAATCGCAAACGACGTTTGAAAAGGTATTGAGCAAGGTTGGGCTGATCGACAGTCCGGAGCTTGCTCGTGAAAAAAGAGTCAATGAGCAACGTGCGGTCATCGATTATTGGACGCAACGGGTTCAGGTAAAACGAGGTCAGTGGGACGCGAAAATGCGCGATGCCTTTGATCGAAACGTAAACGAGATCGATCAGGCCGTGCATGAATACACTCGGCAATTGGAAACCGATCCGAACGACGATCTTTCGGGTGAAATGCTCGATTCGGCATTAAACGAGAAGATGAATTTGTTAAGGGAGTTTGCCGAACTTTGATCTGCTTGAGAATGATCAGCCCGCTAATAATTTCGCTGATATCAGCAAAGGTAATAAAGACTACGGTCGTGTCACTATTGAGCGTAGTTTTTTTCTTTGCGCTTTCGGCACACGAGATCAGTGGACAGAAACGATTCTCAAGATCATATCCTGCCGGCCAAAACGTTCGGCTAGAATTGACGAATCGCTCCGGCACGGTCACGGTCGAAGGCTGGGACAGGCAAGAGATAAACATCTCGGCATATCTCGAAGCTCCGGCCGCGACGCTTGTCCCCCAAAGCCTTAGCGGGACGATCTATCTTAATTTAGTCAAGGACAATCAGGGGCGAGCAGAGGTCGGCAACGTCAATTTTACGATCAAGGTTCCGTTCACCTCAAGCGTTGATATCGAAACGCGTATCGGTAATCTTTCAGTCTCGAATATTCGTGGTTCTTTGGTTCGAGCTCACATCACGAGCGATGGTGACATAACTCTAACGAACATTGCTGCTTCGGCCGTGTCCGCGCAGAACGGCATTGGCGATATCTTTTTTGATGGCGAAATTCAGAGCGGTGGAAATTACCGCTTCAGCTCGGTCCGTGGCAGCATCAACCTTCGCATCCCATTCAATTCTTCATTTAAACTTGTAGCAACTGCACCTTCGACGCGGAGCATCGATCTTGGCCCCTTCAACGGCGGAAATATGCGGCTGGTAGGCGACGGACGTCGCATCGCCGGACAGGCAGGAAGCGGTGAAGCGACGATGAACGTGATGAATCAGCGCGGAAATATTGCGTTCATTCGCCGTTAGCTACAACCCCGAATTAGCAGAAAAATCTTGCCATTTACGGCCTTTGAAGTGTATTCTTTAATTGGCCTCGCTCGAGCCGTCATCTTTGATCCCCTCCTCAAATTTATGAACATCAAGACAGCACTAGTCGCAATCGTTTTCGCGTTGACGCTAAGTTTTGCGGCTTTCGGTCAGCAAACAGGCACGATCAAACGCAGCACTTATAAGACCGACCGGCTACCGTTCGGCGTGGGCGGCACGCTTTCCGTCATCGGTGCACCGCTTGGCTCGATACAGATCGAGGGTTGGGCGAAGAATGAAATAGAGATCTCTGCAGAGATCGAAATCGAGGCTGGAAACGAAGCGGACTTGTCGAAATTATCTTCGGTCGTCGGTTTTGTCCTGGACGAAAGTCTGGGCCGAACAGGTATCACGAGCATTGGGCCGAACGATAAAAAGGCAATGAAGAAGATCGATAAAAAGTTTCCAAGTCATCTGATCGGCGCTCCGTTCAAGATCAATTATTCGCTAAAGGTTCCGCGATACATCGATCTGCAAATTGATGGTGGTAAAGGCGATCTGGCAATTTCCGGTGTCGAGGGCGTATTCCGAATCACACAGGTCGAGGGCAACTCCAAGATCGACCTCGTCGGCGGCAGTCTCACAGCGACCGTCGGCAGCGGCGAAATGAACATTACAATACCATCGCGAAGCTGGCGCGGCCGATTTGCTGAGATCAATTTGGCAAAAGGAGATATGAAACTAAATCTTCCGGCGGGCTTGAACGCCCACTTCGACGCGAGCATTCTACGAACCGGGAAGATCGAGAATCTTTTCAGCTCATTCACGCCGCGGGAAAGAAAAGCCAAATTCACCGAACGGTCGATCGTCGCGAAAGCCGGAACCGGCTCGGTTCCGCTCAAGTTCACCGTCGGCGACGGTAACATCACTATTAACGAAATAAACAAGCCAAGCTAGCAAGCCACAAATTTTCAAACGCCTTATTTGGTGGTAACGTATTACGCGTTACCACCATTTTTATGAGCATTAAATCTGATATTTGGCTGCGGCGGATGGCCGAGGAACACGATATGATCACGCCGTTTCTGCCGGAGCTTGTCCGCGAGCAGGATGGCCACAAGATAATTTCCGCCGGCGCGTCTAGCTACGGATACGACATGCGCCTTGCGGACGACGGCTTTCGTATTTTTTCATCGGTTCACGGCAAAGAGATCGATCCGAAGCGCTTTGAGGAGCAGTATTCGCTGATCGAGCCTGAGATCCAGACCGCCGAGGACGGCTCGAAATATTACATATTGCCGCCTCATCATTACGGACTTGGCGTTACGGTCGAGACATTCAAAATGCCGCGTCGAGTCACCGGCATTGCCCTCGGAAAATCAACTTACGCGCGAGCGGGCCTGCTTGTGAATACAACACCGCTCGAAGCCGGCTGGGCCGGACGTCTAGTTGTTGAGATCGCTAATCTCGCAAATTTGCCGCTCCGCGTTTACGTCAACGAAGGCATCGGCCAGATCTTGTTTTTCGAATCCGACGAAGACTGCGCAGTTAGTTATTCCGACCGGGGCGGAAAATATCAAGGCCAAACGGGGCTGACGTTTGCGAAGGTTTAGCGTAGCCCGCTCTTGCGGGTGATTACTGCATTGAAATACTAAATACAATGAAGTACAAAATTCAGTTTTCTTTCGTTGCGTTATTAGTGGGCTTATTCTTGTTCCAAAATTGCCTCGGTCAAACTGAGCAGGAAAAACGCCCGCGGGCACGCGATCTGGGCATCACGACCGGGGTTTTGCCCACCGGACAGATGAATTCGATCACCGATGTCGCCGGAGTCGGTGTCGGGCAGACGACGATCATCAAGGGCGATAACGTGCGGACAGGCGTGACCGCGATACTTCCGCATAACGGAAATCTGTTCAAAGAGAAGGTGCCTGCCGCCGTATTTGTCGGCAACGGTTTCGGGAAACTTGCCGGCTCGACGCAAGTAAACGAACTCGGCGAGATCGAAACGCCGATACTTCTTACTTCGACTCTCAGCGTACCGAAAACCGCAGATTTTCTGATGGATTACATGCTCGGCCTGGCGGGAAACGAGAACGTGCGTTCGATAAATCCGCTCGTCGCCGAAACGAACGACGGCGGCCTAAATGACGGCCGCGGCCGCCACATCA
Source organism: Pyrinomonadales bacterium (assembly GCA_038256005.1). Classification (GTDB taxonomy): domain Bacteria; phylum Acidobacteriota; class Blastocatellia; order Pyrinomonadales; family Pyrinomonadaceae; genus OLB17. The sequence goes on along the minus strand of JBBSKW010000065.1, from coordinate 4,513 downwards.
CTCGTGACGACGTCTTTAACGCGATCAAAACTGCTGTGCGCAGTTTGCCAGAGGAAGGTTCGGTCGGTGCCGGAACCGGAACTGTCGCGTTCGGCTGGAAAGGCGGCATCGGAACGTCTTCGCGGAAACTTCCAGCCAGCCTCGGCGGATACACGCTCGGAGTTTTGGTTCAGTCAAACTTCGGCGGCGTGTTGATGATAGACGGAGTTCCGGTCGGCGAAGAGTTAGGGCGATACTATCTGAAAAATGCGACGAGTGTCGGCAGCCCGACCGTAAAGAAGGGCTCAACTAACCCAGTCGCTATCGCTCCCGGTTCTGACTTGGCCGACGGATCGATCATCATCGTTATCGCAACCGATGCACCGCTTGATCATCGTCAATTGATGAGGATCGCTTCGCGTTCCATGATCGGCCTCGGCCGCACCGGCTCTTCGATGACCAACGGCAGCGGCGATTACGCCATCGCATTCTCGACCGCAAACCGAATCGACGCGTCGCAAAGCGTCCGCGACCTGAAAGTTTTGGGCAACGACGCGATGTCCCCGCTCTTTCAGGCCGTGATCGAAGCAACCGAAGAAGCCATCATCAATTCCCTTTTGAAAGCAAAAACCGTCACCGGAAATGGTCGCACGGTAGAAGCGATCCCGATCGATAAACTCCGCGAAATTCTGATCAAGTACAGCCGTAAAAAAGAATAGGAGCGAAAAGAAATGCCCTCCGCATTCTCAGCAGAGGGCGATCCGCAAATGTCCAAAGTTCCAGTTTAGAAGGTTCCGTCGTCCATTCCGCTATCGATGGTTGAAGCCGAAGTATCGACACTTGCGTCAAATCCTGTATCGACCGCGGACATATCGTATCCACCGCCAGCATCAACGACCGACGAATGGTCAACGTCATACATCACTGAATTGGTCGGATCTGCTTGAGCGGCATATGTATCTGCCGAACCCTGCGAATCCATCGCATTTGCCGCACTCGATTCGGCAGCGCCGGTCATTCCGGCTTCGGCGTACCATTCGGCATTGTCGGCGAAGTATTCGGCATTCTTTTCCTCATACACGGCATTGCCAAGATTATATGCGTCCTGATCGGACTGGCCGGTATGGTCACTGCCACTGGCGTTGTAATCGGCGTCGCCGGTTGCGTACGCAGCATTTTCCGCCGCTTCTTTTCCACCTTCATAATCGCCTGCTGCAATATGCTCGGCCTGATCGGTACGGTATTCTTCCGCAAGTTCTTGCTTGTATCCGGCGCTCTCCAGTTCGGCCGAATCTGAACCATCCAACATGCTGTTGTCTCCCGCGGCCCAGGACGCATCTTCGGCAACTTCACGCGCCTCGGCCGCCGCAGCATAATCGCCCGCTGCCACAAATTCATCGGCATCCTCCTGCGCTTCTCGTGCCGCTTCAGCATTCGCCTGCTGCTCGGCCAGTGTGCCACCCCCGGCAGATTCGTCCGCAACGGTTCCAGGATCGAACGTTTCGGCCGACGTGTCGTAAACTTCACCTGCCGAATACGAGGTATCCTGCGGCGTCAGGCCGGTATCGTATGGCGGGTTTTCGAATGCAACGCCGGTTGGATCAAGGTCGCTCAGAGTACCCGAGAAACTTTCGCTTCCCAGATTAAACTCGACCGAATTAGATGAAAGCTCTTCCTCGGTCGGCAAGCCGGCGTCCGCTTCAAGCGAGAAAGTTTCATCATCGGCTAGCGCTTCTTCCGTCTCAAACTCTCCGTCGCCATCGGCGTCGGCGAGAAGCGTTTCAAACTCGCCGTCGCCATCCGAATCGATCACTGCAACATCGAGCTTGCCGTCGCCGTCCGAATCTACGGTGATCATATCTATTTCCCCGTCGCCGTCCGTATCGGCAGCTCCGGTGTCAAGCATTCCGTCTCCGTCGCTATCAACCATCACTGTGTCCACGATACCGTCGCCATCAGTGTCGGCACTGGCAGTATCGAACAAACCGTCGCCGTCAGTATCTTCAAACACAGCGGTCATCTCGGACGCAACGTCGTCGGAGCTGTCATCAAACAACGCATCGACAATGGTCTCTGCCAGCGACGCCTCGCCGGTCTCGTCGTCCGCTTGGGCGGTCGTGATCTCAAAATCGGCCTCGGAGCCGTCAGGTGTTGTTTCTGTAATCATTACGGGTTCAGTCGGCATAGTTTTGGTTCTCCTGTTTTAAAATTTGCGGCGCCGTGGCGGCCTTTGATTTTGGGTTTTTATGGATGACGGTTATCTTCCCGCAATTTGCATCAGGGCATTTAACGGAAAGCTGATGCTTGCCGGCAAGCACGGAGATCGGAACGCGCATTGGAGTATCGCAAACTGAACATTTGATCTTTAGCTCCTTTTGTTTGTTCGCAGCTGCAGCCTCCGGCTTTGGAGGGGACGCTTTGGCTATCGTTTCACGAATTCGGGACACCGATGCATGGAACTCCGGGCTCTGCGCAAATTGGGTCAAAAGTTTTAAACGCGGACCGATGTACGGCGTTGAAGTCGTCGTAAGCTCGGAGAGTCTAAGCATATCGCCTTCGTCCACATTCTGCTGCTCGATCCACGAATCAATGTTTAGCTGATTGAAAATAAACGATGATTTTAGCGACCAGGAAAGCAGAGCCCTTCGTGCGACATCCTCGCTTGCGACGGCGAGCAACCCCGCGCGATCCGCCGTGATCTCAGCCTGCCGAGCCCAGGCAAGCAGGGGCATTTCAATAGCACCACCGATCAAAGCGGTAGGGCTAAAAATAGCATTGAATATTCCGCCTGCCATAAAGCCCTTCGCCGGGCCTTGTTCGCCCAGAAAGAACCGAATTACGGTCTTCCAAAGCGCGTGGCCAGCCTTGCAGTGCCCCATTTCTCGAGCAAGCAAGTACAGCATGTCAACGCCCTGAAAATTACCCGCGACGGCTGAGCCGACGACGATAAAAGAATCCTTGTCGGTGCCGAACGTAAGACAATCCCAAGGCCTTTCGCCGGATAAATAGACATCCGGCAGGTGGGTCATTCCAAGAATGCGCGCGGCTCGGATGGCCTGGCCGAAGATATGCGGCATCTGCTTTTCGCTCAAACGAACCCCGTTGAACGTCACTTCTATCCATCTGCGTCCGACCTTATCTGATACGGCCTTTGCCGCCGCGTTAAGCGGTTTCGCGGCACGAAGGGCAGCCATGGCTTTAGCGTCGGCAGCCCACGCAAATGCTGAGTTATCGATCGCGTAACCGGGAACTAGCGGCCGTAAAAAGCGGCATTCCTTGCAATAGACCGCGTCGTCCGGAAGCTGTTGCCCGTTGCCTCCGCATGTATGGCAAGAAGGCTGAAGAACGAATTGCTGGTATTGCGGGTTTGGCTGATATTGCTGTTGATACTGATACTGCTGTGAAAATTGTGGTTGCGGCTCGCTCTGGGGCTGCGGCTGTTCCGGTCTATGTTGATTAGCATTCGGAGTCGCGTTATTCGGGGTCACTGCCGATTGCGGCTGCTGGGTCGTCCTAGAAGTGGGCATCGGAACGCCGCAAAAAATGCAGAATTTTGTTTGGGCCACTGACTGCCTGTGGCCATTCGGACAAATTGGAAATCCCTGTTGAGCGTTGTCCATCAGTAGTAATAGGGGTCAGCCGTCGCCGCCGATAACATTCCCATCAAGATCCAGAGCACATATCCACCGATGTGAATAACCGCCGAGGCTATGCCGCCCCAAAGTCCGGCCATTGCCATCCACTTGTTTTCGCTCGATGATCGACCGCTCTTAATAGCATCGAGCTCCATCCAACCCAGTATCGCCGCCGGCACTCCGGTGAATGGGCCGCAGCAAAAAAGCCCTGCGATCGCCAATATCAGTGAGATCAAGCCCTTTTGGCTTTGCCCGGATGCGTTTACGTGCATCGGCGAATTTTGCGGCGTTTGCGGTTGAGAAAATGGGGGCTGATTGGTCAAAGGCTCCGCACAATTGAGGCAGAACGCGGCTTCCGCGGGATTTGATTGGCTACATTTCGAACAGATCATCGATCCTCTCTTCGGGTGGCGGTCAACAATTGAATCGACACTTCACAGGCCTCAAACTTTCTACTAGAAAGTTATTGCGTTAAAGTTCGTGTAAGTGCGTCGGTAAATTTTGGTTCGCCTAAATATATTCCATTTTCGGCGGTTGTCAAAATCGGGCGCTGAAATCCATTATTTGGAGAAGATCTTATCAATGCTAAAGCTCAGCAATTACATTGGCGGCGAGATGGTCGCACCGGCTTCGGGCGAATATTTTGATAACTTCGAACCGGCGACCGGTGAGGTTTATTCACAAATACCCGATTCGGACGACCGCGATGTTAACCTTGCGGCGGACGCGGCGAAAGCTGCATTTCCGGCGTGGGCGGCCACTCCGCCCGAGGAAAGATTTGCGATATTGATGCGGCTGGTTGCGTTGATCGAGCGCGATATGGAACCGCTTGCCGTTGCCGAATCGACGGACAATGGTAAGCCTGTTTCGCTCGCAAGGGCTGTTGATATACCGCGGGC
>JBBSKW010000064.1:0-16552 GCA_038256005.1 Pyrinomonadales bacterium | reverse complement strand
TGCTCCGATACATAGCGGAATTCGCAAGGCAATATGGTAAGAAGGCAGAACTTGTTGGCCTCGATCTAAACGAGATATCTACATCGGTTACGGCGACCGAATCACAAGCGTTTCCCGAGATATCAGCAGCCCGCGGCGATGCTTTCAAATTGCCGTTCGCCGATGGCTCTTTCGACTACGCCATCTCTTCCCTTTTCTTCCATCACCTTACCGATGAGCAGATCCCTCAAGCCTTGAGCGAAATGTCCCGCGTCGCCCGCCGCGGCATCTATGTGATTGACCTATACCGCCACCCAGTGGCGTACGTTTTGTATAAGCTATTCTGCTTCGCGTTTCGAATATCTCCGCTTGTTAGCCAAGACGGATCTTTATCGGTAAAACGGGGATTTTTGCGCGAAGAGCTTATGCATTTCGGAGTTTCATCGGATCGTGGAGATGTGCAGGTTGTCCGATCGGCCCCTTTTCGGTTGGTCTTAACTACTAAGGTTTAGGTTTTAAACGGTTGAGCATTGCTCCCATCTTCTGATGTATAAGATTGACGGCCTTGAGCGGGCGTACCATTACTTTGAATTCAGTGATCTTGCCTTCCGCATTCCATTTGATCATATCGACGCCGTTGATCAAGATGCCGTCGATCTCGGTTTCAAACTCCAGGACGGCATCTTTCTCGCTCACCACCTCACGCACGTACCTGAAGCTATCATTGCCAAAAACCTGAATCGCCGCAGCCAGATACATCGTCGTGATCGCCTTCCCGACCTGCCGTGTGTGAACCACCGGTGAATGGAAAACCGCGTCGTTATCGAGCAGATCGTGTAGACCGCAAACCTCGCGAGTGCGTATTATGTTGTGCCACATTCCTATCGGATCAAGCATGCTGTTTCAAAAACCTTTATGAGTTGCCTTTTGGAACCTGCATTCTCCTTGGCTTAGAAACGTCGATATACATCGCTTCGATGTCCGATCTTGATGACTAGAACGACAAGCCTATCCTGGCGAACTTCAAACAACAACCGGTAATCCCCGAGCCGAATGCGGTACAACTGCTCGGCAGCTTTTAGCTTTTTGATCTTGAGCAGCTCGGAATACGGGTTTTGGGAAAGCAGTTTGAGCGCCTCGGCCGTCGTCGTTTTCATCTTTGCTGGAAGCAGTTCAAACTCTTTTCTGGCGCTCTTTACAAACTCGACGTTGAACGAGATCATTAGGTTTTCCTTTTACCCAACCCTGCAAGTACTTCCTCAAGCGGCACGGTTTCCTCGTCGCGTCTCGCACGATATGCTTCGAGGTCGATCTCGTCTTCCAACCGCTCGACCAATGCTTCTTCGATCAAATAGCGCATCTTGATACCTCTCTCTTTACAGAAAGTGGTGATGGCATCTTTAACTTTAGTATCAATTATTGTCGATAAGGTAGATGTTTCACTCATACTCCCTAATTATAATGAAAATAAATGAAATAGCAATATTTTCCATTTCGGCCGGGGCATGGGCAGGCTTGCCCTCCACCGTTGCTTTTCCACCTTAGTCCATCTGACGCAAGCGCAACCGTAATGCCTGAAGATTTATAAACCCTTCGGCGTCGTGTTGATCGTACGCGCCGGCGTCGTCTTCGAAGGTCACCACGCGTTCGCGGTAGAGCGAGTTTGGCGATTTGCGGCCATTAATTGTGACGTTGCCTTTGTATAGCTTGAGGCGGACATCGCCGGAGACGGTTTCCTGTGTCTGGTCGATCATCGAACGCAGGATCTCGAACTCGGGTGCGAACCAGAAGCCGTAATAGACCGATTCGGCGAACTTGGTGCCTAAGCTATCGCGGAGCCGCATTACTTCGCGGTCCATCGTGATCGATTCGAGCGCTCGGTGTGCGGCTTGCAGAATGGTAACGCCGGGCGTTTCATAAACTCCACGCGACTTCATACCCACAAAGCGATTTTCGACTAGATCGACACGGCCGATGCCGTGTTCGCCGCCAAGATAGTTGAGCTTGGTTAGCATATCAACCGCTCCATACTTATCGCCGTCGATGGCGACCGGCTCGCCCTTTTCAAACGAAAGTGTGATCTCCTGCGGATTGTCTGAAGCATTCTCGAGCGACTTCGTTAGCAGAAAAATGTCTTCGGGCGGAGCGGCCCACGGGTCTTCGAGAATGCCGCCTTCGTAGGAAATATGCATCAGGTTGCGGTCCATCGAATACGGTTTGTCGGCTGTGGCGGTGACCGGAATTCCGTGCTTTGCACAGTATGCGATCAGATCAGCACGCCCCTTAAATTCCCAGTGCCGCCACGGTGCGATCACCTTAATGTCCGGCTGCAAGGCATAATAGGTCAGCTCAAAACGCACCTGGTCGTTGCCTTTTCCCGTCGCGCCGTGAGCAACGGCGTCGGCGCCTTCGCGCTGCGCGATCTCGATCTGGCGTTTCGCGATAACCGGGCGGGCGAGCGATGTGCCGAGCAAATAAACGCCCTCGTATAGTGCATTTGCTTTAACAGCCGTCCAGACAAAATCCTTTACGAACTCTTCGCGAAGATCTTCGACATATAACTTGGACGCTCCTGTGGCCTTTGCCTTTTCGTCCAGCCCTGTAAGCTCTTCGCCCTGCCCGACATCGGCGCAATAGCAAATGACCTCGCAATCGTAGGTCTCTTTTATCCATAGCAGCATCGCCGACGTATCCAACCCGCCGGAGTACGCGAGCACGACTTTATTGATCTTCTTTTCCATAATTACACTGACGCCAGGCAGCTTAGCAGATTCCCTACTTTGCGAACTTGGCGGCTTTGCGTGAGAATAATTTTTACGCAAAGGCGCAGAGAACGCAAAGATCCAGTTAATTATGACGAAGGAAATAAAGGCCGATAACGCCAGTCAGCTTTGGGGCGGTAGATTTACTGAAAAACCGGACGAAACATTTGCGGCGTTCAACAATTCCTTTTGGTTCGATAAGCGTTTGTTCGCGGCTGATGTTCGCGGGTGCGTCGGCCACGCGAACGGATTACTCAAATCAGGTGTGGTGACCTTCGATGAGAATTCAGCGATCGTCGAAGGGCTGAAGAGGATGTCTGAAGAGTCAGTTTCGGAAGAAAATTTTTTCGAATCCGATGCCGAGGATGTTCATGCTTTTATCGAATCAAAACTGGTCGCCATGATCGGCGACATCGGCAAGAAACTTCATACTGGACGCAGCCGAAACGATCAGGTTGCAACTGCGTTTCGTATCTGGCTTCGCGATGAGATCGAATCAATTCAAGAATCAATCCGTAATGTTCAACGCGGTCTTATCGCGGCCGCCGAGCGGCATCGCGATGCAATTCTTCCGGGTTACACGCACCTTCAGCGCGCTCAGCCGATCCTTTGGGCTCACTGGTGTCTGGCATATCTCGAGATGTTTACACGCGACGCTGAACGTCTTGCCGATGTCGTAAAACGTGTAAATATAATGCCGCTTGGTTCGGCGGCGCTTGCCGGCACGAGTTTTCCGATAGATCGCGAAGCGATCGCGAAAGAGCTTGGCTTCGACGGCGTTTCGGTAAACAGTCTTGATGCTGTTTCTGACCGCGATTTTGCGGTCGAATTCGCCGGTGCCGGTTCGCTAATAATGGTTCATCTCTCGCGATTTGCGGAAGATCTGATCCTTTATTGCTCGACCGAATTCGGCTTCGTCACGTTGAGCGATGCTGTTTCGACCGGATCGAGTCTGATGCCGCAGAAGAAGAATCCCGATGCGCTAGAGCTAATTCGAGGTAAATCCGGGCGTGTTTTCGGCCATCACGCGGCTTTGATCGCAACAATGAAAGGGCTTCCGCTCGCCTACAACAAGGACATGCAGGAAGATAAAGAAGCTGTGTTCGACTGCGTCGATACGGTTTCCATGTGCCTTCAGGTTACAAAGATCGTTCTCGATGATCTGACCGTAAATGAGGAAAGAACTCGTGCCGCCGCGACAAAAGGTTATTTGAACGCGACCGAGCTTGCCGATTATTTGGTCAAAAAAGGCGTGCCGTTTCGCGACGCGCATGACGCCGTAGGGAAGGTCGTTCTGCTTGGACTTGGGAAGGGTAAAGAGCTGAACGAATTGACGCTCGACGAAATGCGTTCGGTTCTTCCGGAGATTGATGAAGGTGTGTTTGACGCATTGAGTCTTGAACAAACTCTTTCAAGTAAATCGGCAGTAGGCGGAACCGCTCCCGAGCGTGTGGCGGCGGCACTCGAAATTGCAATGACAAGAATAAATGAATAAATCTGAGCTAATTAACGTCACAGCCGAGAATGAACTGATGCAATTCCTCGGCGTCAAGATCACGGAAGCAACGCCCGAACGAGTGGTGTTAACGATGGAAGTAACGCCAAAGGTGCATCAATACGTCGGCATCATGAATGGCGGCGTATCGCTTTACCTTTTCGAAACTGCCGCGTCGATCGGAGTTGTGGCAAGTTCCGATCTAACAAAGGTGACGCCTGTCGGTATCGAGATAAACGCAAATCATATTCGTGCGGTGAGCCGCGGTTTGTTGACGGTTATCGCCACGCCGATCCGCCACGGCAGGACGATGAGCATTTGGAAGATCGAGAGTCACGACGAACGCGACAGACTCGTCTGTTCTGGCCGAATCTCGATCATGCTTCAAAACCGCCCAGCCTTCCCTGCAGAATATGCTCCAAATGCATAGATTTGTACGCAATCTGATCACCGAATGGCGGCGGCTTGAACTGCCGCTTAAGGACGCTCCGGTGATCGTTGCTGTTTCGGGCGGTGCTGATTCAGTTTCGCTGCTGCTTGCCATCGACGAACTGCGCACGCGAAAGAAATTGGAAAATCGTTATGTCATCGCGCATTTCGATCACAAGCTTCGCCCTGAAACGAGCGGGTCAGACTTTGAGGTCGTCCGGAAGCTCACGATTGAAAGAAAATTCGAGCTTGCCCACGGAGAATGGAAGCGAACCGCCGGCGGCAATCTTGAACAAGAAGCCCGTAACGCCAGATACGCGTTTCTGCTCAGAACTGCCGAGAACATCTCTGCCAATTACATATTGACCGGCCATACAATGAACGATCAGGCCGAGACCGTTTTAATGAATCTTATCCGGGGCGCCGGGCCGGACGGAATGAGAGGCATGTCCGCAACCCGAGATCTACAGACAAAAGCCACGGAACCCGCTACGTCTGAACTACTGCCATTTCCCGAACCTACAGTTAAATTAGTGAGACCGTTGTTGAGCTGGGCGAAACGTGCGGACACGGAAGCTTTCTGCCGCGAGAGCAGCGTCGAGTTTTGTCGCGACCCGATGAATGAAGACGTTTCGTTCAGACGAGTGTGGATCCGCAAAGTTTTGATCCCGATGCTCGAAGAAGTCAATCCACAGATGGTTGCCTCGCTTTGCCGAACCGCCGAAGCGATAAAACAGTACAACCCAAAAAGTGAAATTCCCTTAGCGGACAACGACGAACCGACTATCGCATCTCTAAAATCAATGGAAAAGCCGGAGCTTTACGAGTTCCTTCGCGGCTGGATCAAGGCGAAAAGTGGAAATCTGCGTGGTTTGCAACTGAAACATATCGAGGCAATTGATCGTTTGATCTGTAGCCTTAAAAGCGGAAATACGGTCGAGTTGCCGCGGAATGTTAGGATCGTCAAAAGGGGCGGCAAGCTCGTTTATAGAGTTATATAGGTTGATAATTAGGCGACAGCGAACTAGAATTTAGTGTTGCAGTGCACACTCGCGGGTAGGCCCGAATGTGGACATCCGGACATTAGCGGCTTTCATCAAAACGAAGTGGGAAATTTTTCGTGGTGAAAGGCAATTTTGGAGGCTAAAAGTTGAATTCAAAGGCTAGACAGATCTTATTGTGGATGATGCTCATTTCGGGTGCTCTTTTGCTTGTTTACTATTTACAAGGTAAGCAGACGAAAGCGGCGGAAAAGCTCAGCATCGACCTTGCTGTTACCAGGCTTGAGAATAAGGAATTCAAGGAAGTCCTTTTCAAACAGCAGGCAGCGGAGTTCACCGATGTGAACGGTAACAAGTTCGTTACTACGCTCGGCAGTGATCCGACGCGTGAACTACTTGTAAACAAGGTACAAGAATTTAACAAGGCGAATACCGGTTCGACGATTGCAATGAACGAGGAAGAAGCGTCTTCGGGTCTTGGCTGGATATTTTTGATCCAACTCTTGCCGTTCTTGCTGCTCGTCGGTTTTCTTGTATTCACGCTTCGGCAAATGCAGGCTGGTGGCAACAAGGCACTGAGCTTTGGTAAATCGAAAGCGAAATTGCTGAACAATCAGCAGAAACGAATTACGTTTAAGGACGTTGCCGGCGTCGAAGAACCGAAAGAGGAGCTTCAGGAAATAATCGAGTTTCTAAAAGATCCGCAGAAGTTCCAGAAACTCGGCGGTAAAATTCCCAAAGGCGTTCTAATGATGGGTCCTCCGGGAACGGGCAAGACGTTGCTCGCGAAGGCTGTCGCCGGTGAAGCGAACGTCCCCTTTTTCTCGATCTCAGGTTCGGACTTTGTCGAAATGTTCGTCGGTGTCGGCGCTTCGCGTGTTCGTGATCTGTTCGAGCAAGGCAAAAAGAATGCTCCTTGCATAATCTTTATTGACGAGATCGACGCAGTCGGCCGGCATCGCGGTGCTGGTCTTGGCGGCGGACACGACGAGCGGGAACAAACCCTCAACCAATTGCTCGTCGAAATGGACGGTTTTGAGTCGAACGATGGCGTAATCTTGATGGCATCAACGAACAGGCCCGACGTTCTCGATCCAGCACTACTTCGTCCGGGCCGTTTTGACCGCCAGGTGGTAGTCGGTTATCCGGACGTTCGCGGACGCGAAGGCATCCTCAAGGTGCATACGCGAAAGATTCCGCTTGACGAAGGCGTGGATGTGAACGTGATTGCTCGCGGAACACCGGGATTCACGGGTGCGGATCTTGCGAACCTTGTTAACGAAGCGGCTCTTGTAGCGGCTCGAAACAATAACAAGGTCGTGACACTGCGCGATCTGGAGTACGCCAAAGATAAGGTTATGATGGGGCCGGAACGCCGCAGCATGGTGATTAGCGAAAAGGAACGCCGCTTGACGGCGATCCATGAAGCCGGCCATGCGATGGTCGGAATGAACCTGCCGGACAGCGATCCTGTTCATAAGGTAACCATCGTTCCTCGTGGGCGGGCTCTTGGCGTGACTTTCTTTTTGCCAGAACAGGATATTCTTGGCCGAACCAAGGAAGAGCTCGAAGCGATGATCGCCAATTCGATGGGCGGCCGCATTGCGGAAGAACTCTTTATCGGACATATCACGACCGGAGCCTCGAATGACATCGAAAAAGCGACGGAAGTTGCCCGTGCGATGGTCTGCCAATACGGTATGTCTGATCTTGGGCCGCTTGCTTACGGCAAGAAAGAGGAACAGATATTCCTCGGCCGCGAGATCGCACAGCATCGAGACTATTCGGAAGATACGGCGATCCGCATCGACCGAGAAGTAAACCGCATTATCTCGCAGCAGTATCAACGAGCGACGACGATCCTTCAGGAAAACCGTGCGGCCGTCGAGCTTCTTGTCGAGGCACTGCTCGAACATGAATCGCTCGATCTGGAGCAAATGAAGCGGGTGATCGCCGGCCTGCCTATCGAATCGACCAAACCAGTAGTTTCCGGTTCGGATGACAGCGGTAACAAAGAGGCCGAGGATGCGAAAGAGCGGTTTGCAAAACCAATCATTCCACCGATAACGCCGAATAGTCCGGCAACCGCATAGCCGAATTAAAACGGCAAATAATAAAGGCAAAAGCAAGGCTTACCGCCGCTTTTGCCTTTTTGTTTCGTCTTCCCTTTACTTTTGTCTTTTTCCTTCCTACCTTTGCGTTAATGCACGTCTGGCAAACATCATGCCGCAAGATAGATATCGATCGCCCATTGGTGATGGGCATTCTCAATGTTACGCCGGACAGCTTTTCCGATGGCGGACGTTTTGATTCGATTGATACAGCAATTCGCCGTGCCGAAGAAATGATCGGCCAAGGCGCCGACATTATCGATATCGGGGGCGAATCTACGCGTCCGGGCAGCCGGCGGGTTGCAACCGCGGAAGAAGCACTACGTGTCGTCCCTGTGATCGAGGCCATCTCGAAACGCTTTGATATTCCGATCTCGATCGATACAAGTAAAGCCGAAGTTGCGGCTCTGGCGATCAATGCCGGCGCCGAGATAATCAACGACATATCGGGCCTTCGGTGGGACGAACGGATCGCAAACGTAACGGCGGAAAGCGGAGCAGGTTTAGTACTGATGCATTCGCGAGGCAGTTTTGAGACGATGCACGAGCACCCCCCGGTGGCTGACATCGTAGCGGAAATTGAAACTGGACTCGATAGTTCAGTAGCAATTGCTCTCAGAAACGGTGTTGAGGGGGCACAGATAGTTCTTGATATCGGTATCGGGTTCGGCAAAACGGTCGACCAAAATTTAGAGTTGCTAGCGAAACTTGATAAGATTGGGGAATATTTTTCGCCGTACCCGATGCTGGCCGGTGCGTCCCGCAAGTCTTTTATTGGACAACTTTTGGACGGCGTATCGGCGGACGAGAGACTATATGGTTCGATAGCGAGTGCGGCGATCGCGGTTTGGAACGGAGCCTGGATAATTCGAGTTCATGATGTTCGCGAAACCGCCGATGCTATTAAGGTCGTTGCGGCGATCAGGAAGGAGAGACAATGATTTTTCGCACTTTAGCAGTATTGTCGCTGATGGTCTTAGTGTCGGGTTTCACCGAATGCTACAAGCCGGTTACGAGTTCCGGCCTGCCTAAACACATCAAAACGGTCGCCGTTCCTGCATTTCAATTCGAAGCTAAAGGTTTGAGATATCGGGTCGGATCACGATTTACCGAGGCCGTAACACGCGAAATATTGAAGCGTGGCAATGGCCTAAAAGTCCAAGGCACTGCTAAAGGAGCGGATGCGGTTATCGATGGAACTATCCGCGATTTCAGCTTTTCCGGTGTTTTGCTTGACCGCGACGGGCGTGCACGCGTTTATGAAGTAACCATTGTCGCTGCTGTTACGATCCGAGATCTGCGTGAGGATAAGGTGCTCTTCGATAACCAAAATTTCGTTTTTCGCGATTCGTTTGAATTCTCTTCCGATCCGCGTTCGTTCTTTGATGAAGAAGATCCGGCTGTTGAGCGTATCGCCCGAGTTTTCGCTGAATCTGCCGTTTCTGCATTTATAAACGGGATCGGTGTTCGTCAAGAGAAAAAGTGACCAGTCGGATAAATGCCAAAACTGTCGAAGGAAAAATTGCGCGACCACGTTCGCGAACGAAAGTTGGCTCCAGTCTACGTGCTCTATGGCGCCGAAGCTTTCTTGCGTGAAGCTGCGGTAAAGGCTCTTGCCAACACGGCATTTGGCGAAAGCGATCTTCGCGATTTCAACGAAACCTCCTTCAGCCTAAACGAACCTTCCAGCATAAGAGACGCACTTGCTGCGGCCGATCAGCTTCCGATGATGGCCGAAAAGCGAGTCGTGCGCATTACAGATGTTCGAGTCGCTGCGACGGGCAATCGAGATTCATTGAAGGAAGAATACGAAGCCCTGCTCGGGGGCTATCTAGATAATCCGTCGCCCCATTCGGTAGTTATCTTTTCGGGCGACGAACTTAACGGCAATCGAAAGATCTCCAAGCTGCTTGAAAAACACGCGGTATTGATCGAGTTCCAGCCGCTTGACGACAAGGAATTATTTGATTGGATCGCTCGGCTTTTCAAAGAGTCAGGCGTTGAAGTTGAGTCGGCTGTTATCCGTCATTTGACTACGATCTCCGGTTCGAACCTGTTAAGGCTGTCCAACGATGTCAAGAAACTGGCCGCCGCCGCACTTCCTGATGGCCATGTCACGGAAGGCATGGTCGATGCTCTCGTACTGCGGACGCGGCTTTTGGACAACTTTGCGTTGAGTGGACACCTTGTCGCGGGACGTTCACGCCAGGCCGTCTCCTCGTTACATCAAATGCTCGACGATGGAGCCGAACCGTTGATGCTGTTGGGTTTGCTTGCTTCAAACTACCGGCGTCTTTTGATCGCTAAGGATCTCGTGGAAAGCGGATCCGATAGGGCCGCAGTCGCAAGGGCGGTCAAACTGCGGTATAACGACCAGGAGCCGTTCCTCGCAGCGGCTCGGCGAGCAAAAACGACTCAGCTGACTCACGCGATCGACCGGCTTGCCGAAGTGGATATCGCGATAAAAACCTCGATCGGCGGCGGCGGACCCGCGGGCGCAAAAATGCAGATCGAAATGCTCGTCTGCGAACTTGCCGCAAGCACTTGATCTGCATCTTTTGTAGTGATTGTAGGAGCAGCTTTAATGGCTGCCCGAAAGCGTGTCGCCCGGGAAAAGCAGACGGACCGGACAGATTCTGCCCCTACAATTTTTTGTCAGCCGGAATACGATCCAGGCCGGGACAGGCTAATCGAATAACCCGCCAAATTTCTAGATCGCCTCGACGCCGAGGCCTCGATTTAAATAATGATATAGATCGTTATAGTCGTGTAGCGCCCGGTTCAGGATAAGAGGTAGCTGCTGAATGTCGCCGGTATTGACTATTAAATTCAGATTCCTGAGAAAAGCATCATGTGCATTCATCGTTGTACCCGCGTCTTCAAGCGAAACTAAATAGAGTCGACGGCGTTCTGATGAGTACATAGCGTTCGCCTTTTGCTGGATGATCGCAGCACCGCCATATTCAGCTGCGAAATCCGGCGAAAATATCACGATCTCGGTCTTACCTTCACGCAGCCTTTCATTTGCCTGTGCAGGCGTTTCGGCGATATAAACACGGTAGCCGGCGTCAGCCAGTATCTTCGCAACATGTTCGCGCTTGTCGCCAAGACAAAGTAGGACTCGGCGTGGTTTTTCCGATTCTTCCTCGTTCTTGTCGAGCGAGGCATTACCTGCTTGCAACGCCGTTAACAATGAACGCAGAGCACTGTTTATTTCAAACTCGGAAGCCTTTTCCGCGAACTGTCCCGTGCCGTCAGCGGCAGGCGCGGGCTTGTTCTCTTCCAGCTGCTTAACCGTCGGCGAAACGGTGCCCGAGGCATCTTTGTTTGCCCTAAGCATATTCTGGCATCGCGGGCATCGAACGGTAAAATTTCCGCTCGGTATCTTTGATTCGTCGAGCTGGAGCGATACGGAACAATTGTCGCAACGTATTATCATTTTGGTAAGTGGAATTGCCGATTCATTATTCCATCAGATCCAGGACGGAAACTCCGGACTGAGAAGCCTGCGGCACAGGTGCCGCAATGGCATCGATCGCTGGTCGGATCGTATTGTTCTGATTCAAATAGTCTTCAGAAGATGATAAACCCTTCAATTGCAATAGCAAGTTATTCTGATTCGTAGCGTACGAAAGCCCGTCTTCCAGCGTGATAACCTTTTCTTCGACCAGCTTTTTGATCACGGCATCAAAATCCTGCATTCCATCGATCTCGCCGTCACGAATCGCGTCAAGCAATGTTTTACCTTCGCTTTCGCCCTTTTCGATATATTCACGGGTTCGCGGATTTGATTTCATTATTTCGACGGCAGCGATTCTTCCCTTCCCATCGGCCTTTGGAATAAGCCGCTGCGAAACGATGTATCGAAATGTTTGCGCCAGACGGGTTCGAATGATTCGCTCTTCGTTTTTTGGATAAAGACCGATGATTCGATCGATCGTTTTTGAAGCGTCGATCGTGTGGAGCGTTGACAGAACGAGGTGGCCGGTTTCTGCTGCTTCAAGAGCGATCTCGGCGGTTTCCAGATCACGCATTTCCCCGACCAAGATAACTTTTGGTGCTTGGCGGAGAGCGGCTCGTAGCGCCGATGCAAAGTCTTTAGTATCTGCACCTACTTCACGCTGGTTGATCGTGCTCTTTTTGTGGTTATGAAGAAATTCGATCGGATCTTCGATCGTTACAATATGATAGCTTTTCGTTTCGTTTATCTGATCGATGATCGCGGCAAGCGTCGAACTTTTGCCCGATCCGGTCGGGCCGGTCAGCAAAACCACACCGTTGCGAATGTTGCAAATATCACGCAGCTGATCAGGAATATTCAGCGATTCCAAAGTCGGTATATCGTGCGGAATCACACGCATAACGATCGAGTACGAATTCCTTTGCTGAAAAATGTTAACGCGAAATCGGCATTTTCCGGGAAGGGCATAACTAAGGTCGGCTGTTCGGTGCTTGGCAAGCTGCTTGGCGGCATCAGAATTGTCGCGAAGTATTGCCATCGCGATCATCTCCGTTTGAAACGCTGATAACCGTCCCAGCCCAAGCGGCGTCGCCGGATAGAGCGTACCGTTGATTTCGACCTGCGGCTTCTGGCCGCATGAAAAGTTCAGATCGCTTACGTTATCTGAAATGAGCAACATGTGCTCAATGATCGGGGCTACATCCAGCAAACTCATCTCGCGGGGTACTCCTGAGGAATCTAAGAACAAAAGGAAGGCTAGGGGTTGATTAGCGTCTCGCTTCGGGGCATAACGGGCCAAAGAAATTATCACTCAATTGAAAAACAATTGCAAGCAATATTTTAACCACGTACAACACTTTATTCGTCCTCACTCACCATACCAATAATTTCTCTTACATGGGAACTAATTGTGCGATTTTCCGAGAATACGGCGGAAATCACCGCGACTGAATCGGCACCCGCAGACAAGACATCGTTGAGGTTTGCAGTATTTATCCCGCCGATCGCGACCAACGGAATTTCGCCGATCGCGCTTCGGACCTCCGAGATCCCCTTGAGCCCGACAACGGGTGACGTATCAGTTTTCGACTTTGTGGTGAATATCGGGCCGATGGCGATATAATCAATTGGTTCATTCAGTGCCCTCAACGCCTGCTCGACCGAATGCGTCGAAAGGCCGATGATCGCTTTTTCGCCGAGGACCATGCGAGCGTCTTGAGGTGAAACGTCTTCCTGTCCAAGATGCACGCCGTCTGCTTTCGCCGCAAGCGCGATGTCAAGTCGGTCGTTTAATATGAGAATGGCTTTGTGTTCACGGCAAAGATCGACGGACCTCTTGGCCTCATCGAAAAGCTCTTTGCCGCTCAGACCCTTACCACGCAATTGGATCAACCGGGCTCCGCCGACCAACATCTCTTCGACCTGGCCGGAAAGGCTCAACGGCGAGAATCGAGCGTCCGTTATTGGGTAAAGTTTTGGAAATGCGAATTTCAAAGCGGGGATGGAGGCGCGAACTACGCGGTCTCAAACAAGCGATTTCATCATCAAATAGCCGTCCTCGCCATTATTGTAATACTTGCTGACACGCTGCATAACTGAATAGCCACTCTGGATATACAGGTCCCGAGCAGAATGATTGCTCACGCGAACTTCAAGCATTACAGTCGAAATGGATTTGGCTGCCAGTGCCGCTTCCGTATGCTCAAGCAACAACCGCGCGACACCGCGCCGGCGGTGTTCGGGCGCCACACAAATGGTCGTGATATGACCGGCGCCATCTGAATTCACCAGCACAAAGATGAACCCGGTAATGGCTCCGTGATCCCCGACCGTTTTATAACTAAGAGACTTCGGTTCATTCAAAAGGTAGTTGAACGTATTTTTCGAGTAGTTCTCGCCATCCTTAAAACAGCGAACATTTAAGCGCAATATCTCTGCCAAATTGCTATAGGTTACGGGCTTGATTCGGTAGTTCGTCGGCGGGGCAGGAATGATCAGTTCACGCTCAGCCACGTGAGGCAGAAAGAAAAGATTTCTAATTGACTGAAATACCGCCATTTGAGAAATAAACACATCAGACGATCAGCATGCAATCGCCGTAACTATAAAATCTATACCGCTCGGCGATAGCATGTTGGTAAGCCTTCATTATAAGTTCGTGTCCTGCAAAAGTGGAAACGAGAATAAGCAGTGAGCTTTTGGGAAGATGGAAATTCGTTAGCAATCCGCTGATGACCTTAAATCGATAGCCGGGCGTTATCGTCAGCTCTGCGAGTGATTCACCGGAAACGATCTTGTCATTCTTGGCAAAGCAGGATTCCAACGCCCTCGTCGTTGTCGTTCCAACTGAGATGATCCGCCGTTTCGAATCCATTGCCAAATTAATGCTCGACGCGGCGGCAGCAGAGATCGCAAAACGCTCCGGCGCAACAGAATGCTTGCTGAGTTCAGTGGCCCGAACGGGTTCAAAAGTTCCGTAGCCGACGTGCAAGGTGATTTCGACGATCTCAACGCCGCGAACCCTGAGTACTTCCATGATCTCCGGCGTAAAATGCAAACCGGCGGTTGGGGCCGCGATCGCCCCCCGATTCGACGCGTAGACGGTTTGGTACCGTTCGCCGTCGGTGTCGGGATCACAGCGATCTCTATGAATGTAAGGCGGCAGGGGCGTTCTTCCGATCTGGTCGATTATCGAATCAAGGTCTCCTTTCGCATCAAATTGTATTGTAATGGTCCCATTGGAATGTTTTTCCGTCACACGACACGAGAGCTGTTCGCTAATATCGACGCGCTTCCCTATTGGAAGCCTCCGGCCAGGCTTCGCGAGAGCTTCCCAGCGGTGGTCTTGAAGCGGTCGGATAAGAAATATCTCGACGGAAGAGCCCGTCTCGGTTTTACCGAACAATCGAGCAGGAAAGACCTTAGTATTATTTACCACTAGCAAGTCTCCCGGCGAAAATTGATCGACAACGTCCGTGAAGAATTTGTCCTCAAATGTTCGTGCGTCGCGGTCGACAAGCATCATTCGCGAAGCCGACCGAGACTCAAGTGGTTTTTCGGCAATGAGGTTAGGCGGAAGACCGAAATCAAGCTCAGAAATGTGCATCGAATCCAAGAATAGTATTGGCCGTAAAAGATATATCTAGTATACTTGCGTCGATGCCCAGCAGGAAATCGGTGCTAAGATGGAAGTACATCGAACGCTAGCTTACCACGGTGTGGGATGATCTTTTTCACCACAAAGAGAGCTTGAAAAGGTGCAGGTTTGCCGTGCTCAAGTTCACTTCAAAAGGCGATTTGAAGGTTTAGTATCAAGAGATCAGAGGAGATTATTATGCGTGTATTTAAATTTGGATTATTGACTTCGTTTGCGATGTTCGCTTTCATAGCTGCATTTTCGACTGATGTTATCGGTCAGGACGGAAGACTGATTGGCGGTGGGAACGGAATTACCGTTTTTGAGGACCGAGATTTTCGCGGCGACGCTGCGACTTATCAGAACGATGTTTCGAACCTTCCTTCCAGGTTCAATAATAGAATTTCGAGCTTTCGCGTCGGAAATGGTGAACAATGGCAGGTCTGCGACCAGGCGAACTATCGCGGCCAGTGTGTTACCGTTTCGGGCCAAGAAGATGATCTGGGCCGAAATAATTGGAACGACCGTATTTCGTCGATGCGCCGCTTGAGTGGCGGTGGTGGCGGCTGGGGTGGTGGTTGGGGCGGCGGACAAACGATGACGCCTCCTTCATGGGCACAAGGCACATTTTATGGTACGGCTCCCGACGGAAACCAGATCACACTTACGATCGCAAATAACGGAAGCGTGACCGCAAATGTTGGTGGTTCCGTATCTTACGGAAGATACACGCGGGGCAACGTCCTAAATATTAACGGTGCCAACGCACGTGTTACTCGCCAGGGTAATGGTATTCTCACAACCCGAACAGACAACAGAGAAAGGATCAATTATACCCGTGACGGTTTTGGCGGTGGCGGTGGCGGTGGTGGTTGGAACCCTCCAGGAAATCAGATCAATCCGCCGAGCTGGGCACGCGGCAATTTTTACGGTGTCGCACCGAACGGGACGGCGATTAATCTAACCATCTCGAACAACGGAAGCGTTACAGCTAATGTCGGCGGTTCGATGTCGTATGGTACGTTTACATCCGGCAACTTTATCAACATTAACGGAGCGACGTCACGTGTTACTCAGAATTCACGTGGTATTCAAACGACGCGTACCGATAATGGAGAAACGATCAACTATCGACGGAACTAATCTTGCGAAACACGAACTGAAAAGCGGACACCTTAAAATGGTGCCCGCTTTTCTATTTAGGAAATAAATGTTGGTACCGGAGGTCGGAATCGAACCGACATGAGCGTAAGCCCGCCAGATTTTGAGTCTGGTGCGTATACCAATTTCGCCACTCCGGCTTTTCAAACCCCACCCAAAGGGAACTTCAAATAATACGGTTTCGAACTAGGTCGCGTCAAGGCATTGGGGGCTGAACGAAAATTCCGGGAATTGGCTTCTCAGGCACATTACCGAATTGATCGGCCCTGAAACCGCCATCACTGCTTCGAAGATGGTACCAAACACGATCCGCCGGTCGATATAATGCCACATCAAACCGCCCGTCGCCATCGAAATCCGCTTGGAGCGGTTGATCTCCCGCTAACCCAAAAAATTCAAGCCCGAATCCTTCTGTTGATCCAAGCTTATACCAGATGCCTTGCGATGGCCTGAAGACCACTCGATCAGCTTTTCGGTCACCATCAAAATCCCCCGCAACCGGCCGGTCGCCAGCGAG
>JBBSKW010000063.1:0-16595 GCA_038256005.1 Pyrinomonadales bacterium | reverse complement strand
CTTTAGTCTGTCCGCCATTGATTCTTCGACCGAGACCTCCGGCACATCCGAGCCATTATCATTCCACCATCGTCCGGCGATCACGCTCTCGTTGGTGTCGAGTTTTGGCCGGTAGGTGACGGCAAACTCACGCCCTATCTGGCCTTGTTGCTGGCGAACTTCCGTTTGCTGGAAGTCTAGGGGCTTTCCGTTGACGAACGAAATTCGTGCTCGAACTGTCGGCGTTGTTTCCGGTTTTTCGCCGATGCTTTGTTCGATTAGCGCCGCAAGTTCGTTGATCTGACTTTTTTGAATGTCGATAAAAAATAACGTCGGTAGGCGCTGGTTCCTGGTGAAATCGAACTCGCGAACGAGATTGGTTTGTAAGGATTGAACAGCCAAGACAACGAAAGCTCCCAGCCCGACCGCGAGCAGAATTATTCGCGTTTGATTGCCGGGACGATAGAGTGAGTTGATCGATTGTCGAAACGAGAACGAGCCAAATGAACGTAGGCCGCGAAGCAATTTCGTCAGCACGATAGCGGCAACGTACAGGCAAAGCGAAGTAAGCCCAAGTCCGGCGATAAAGAATGCTCCGATAACGACTGATCCAGCTTGCCAGACCGCGAGCCCTAACAAACCCAATAGGCTAAGAGCACCGATCAGCCATTTGACCGGATCGAGTTTTCGAAGGCTCGCATTGTTCTCGTCGCGTAGCAAAAGCTTCGGCTTGATGTTTCGAACCTGAAGCAGCGGCAGCATCGAAAAAAGTACCGAGATCAGAACGCCGAGAATGATGCCCTGCAGCGCGGTTGAAAGACCGACGGTGTAAGACATCTTCTCCGGCAGATCGATCGCGAAGCGGCTTTGCACAAACCAAAGTCCGAGCTGAGCCAGTACGACTCCGAACGCACTCCCGATCAGCCCGAGCGTAAGAATTTGTAACAAATAGACGGCGATTATTCGATTGCCGCTTGCACCCAGACATTTTAGGACAGCTACGGTCTTTCGCTTTTGTTCTACGAAAGCCCGCGATACATTCCATACCCCGACGCCGCCGAGAACAAGTATCAGCAAACCAGTCAGTGCGAGATAGTTTTCAGTGCGGACAAACTGCTGGCCGAGCCTTTCTTGCGTTTCACGGTACGACTGAACTCGAAGGTTTGTCCCCTTTACAGCTTCGCGAAGCTGAGCAACCAAAGCGGTCGGGTTGTCCGACGTTCGATAGAGGATCGCGTTCCGAACGCGGCTTGCATTTCTTGTTATGCCAGCTTCATCGAACGCCCTTTTCTCGACGAAAACACGGGCCCCTAAACGAAAGCCGCTAGAACCGCCAGGTTCTTGGTCGAAACTGGCACGTATTTCAAATTCGCCTTCACCGATCTTGATCTTGTCTCCGACCTTGATCGCAAGATCTTCGAGCAGTATCCGTGCGACGACGACGCCGTTATTTTGCAATATCGTATGATCGAATGCCTTTCCGCCATCAAGTTCAAAGCTTCCAACCAGCGGAAAGGGTGGTTCGACTCCTTTCAGTTCTACTAACCGGACGCGCTCATTTGCCGCATCGGACGGCCTCGCCATCGACGACGTGTTTATTGTTTCATTTCGATCTTCAACAATTTCCCAACCGTCGATAACGGCTTGGACTTTCGCAAGATCAGCAGGCGAAAAGTCGCCGGTCGAACTGATCTCGAGATCGGCGGTCATCAACGCCCGTGCGTCCGTCCCCACGGCCTGCGTCAGGTTCTGGATCAGCGAACGCAACGCAACGACCGACCCAACGCCGAGGGCGATGCAAAGAAAAAAGAACAAAAGCCGCTGCCACGACGATCGGATCTCACGAAAAGTTAGGTTGAGGATGAATTTCATTGATTCGACTCGTCGCTGATCACGCTTCCGTCGCGCAGAATGATCTGGCGTTGTGCCCGTTTTGCTAGCTCGTTGTCGTGTGTCACCAATACAAGTGTCACAGCACGCTCTTTGTGAAGGTCGGTCATTAACTCAAAGATGTGCTGGCCATTCTTTGAGTCGAGATTTCCGGTCGGCTCGTCGGCGAGAAGGATCTTCGGTTCGTTGGCGAATGCGCGAGCAATGGCGACGCGTTGTTGTTCTCCCCCTGAAAGCTCGGAAGGATAATGATGTCCTCGGCTCGTCAGACCAACGTCGTCCATCAACTGCGTGGCACGTTCCTTAGCATTTAAACTTCCACGGATCTCGAGCGGTATTAGCACGTTCTCAAAAGCGGTCAGGCTTGGGATCAGGTGAAACGACTGAAAGATAAAACCGATCTTTTGACTTCGCAGATCGGCCAGTCCGTCTTCGCTCATCGTGGTTATTTCATCGCCGTCGACTTCTATCGTGCCTGACGACGGCGCATCAAGGCCGGCGAGCAGGCCG
Organism: Pyrinomonadales bacterium; assembly: GCA_038256005.1. Classification (GTDB taxonomy): domain Bacteria; phylum Acidobacteriota; class Blastocatellia; order Pyrinomonadales; family Pyrinomonadaceae; genus OLB17. Next base: position 14,216 of record JBBSKW010000063.1, on the reverse strand, counting down.
AGCAATGTCGACTTGCCGCTGCCGGAAGCTCCGGTTAAAGCCACAAATTGCCCGCGTGGAATCTGAAGCGATACATTGGACAAGATCGTGAGGTCCTCGGTTCCAGATTTGACGGTTTTAGAAACGTTGTTAAGAGTAATCATCGATAAATATACGATCAGAGAATCTTTCCGATCGAATTGAACATTAATTCGTATCCCTTTGTGTGAACGGTTTCAGGCACCGAATAAAGCCATTAGGCTTGCGAATCAGCTGCGAACAGGTTCCAATAGAATTGCATCATAAAGGCAGCAAAACAAATAAAGGACGCCTTGGATATGCTTACATTTATTCGATTTACGGCTTTACTTAGTCTCATACTTTCAGTCGGTGTTTTCGCAGGATGCGGCGAAGCCTCACCTTTTGCCGGTAAGGAATACGACGTTGAACGGCCTTTAGTTCTGCCGGAAGCTTCTTCCGCCCGGCCAAAGATCGCGGCATTCGGCGATAGTTTGACGGCCGGATTCGGACTTGCCGAAACAGAATCGTATCCCTATTTGCTTCAACAGCGGTTGGACGCGGATGGCTTTAGTTACGAGGTGATCAATGCCGGCGTTTCGGGAGACACAAGCCTTGGCGGCGTCGAACGGATCGATTGGGTGCTCGAGCAGGAAGGTTTGGATATCTTGATACTCGAGCTCGGTGCGAATGATCTGCTACGAGGAGTTCCGGTCGAACGAATGAAGGCAAACCTCGATAGGATCATCGCGAAAACAAAGCAAAAGAATGTGAAGGTCTTGCTTTGTGGAATGCTTGCGCCGCCGAGTATGGGCAATGATTATCATCGCGAATACACGGCGGCTTTTCCTGCCCTTGCGGATAAATATAAAGTGGCTTACTTACCCTTTCTTCTTGAAGGCATTGCGTTGAACCGGCAACTAAATCAGGCCGACGGTATTCATCCAAACGCCGAAGGGACACGGTTGATGACCGAGAATATCTATCGCGAACTTCGGCCAATGCTTGTTCAAAGCAAATAATTTGCTCGTGCCAAGCACATGTAACCAGCGAGTCCGATGTTATATTGATCGCAATATCGGAATACGGTGAATATTGACCTATGAATGTAACTCACTTGGAATGTGCTCTTTGCGGACTGCGTCATGAGGCGCGACAACTTCAGAATCTTTGTATCGAGTGCGGGAAACCGCTCTTCGTCAAATACGATCTTGCAAGAGCGGGCGAGACGATGACTCGTGAATCGCTAAAAACGCGCGAAAGTTCGTTGTGGCGTTATCGGGAAGTTCTGCCGGTCGAGAAGGCGGAAAATGTGGTCTCGTTCGGCGAAGGTTGGACGCCGTTGCTTCGAGCGGACAGAACCGCCGCTTCACTAAGTATCCCACTCAAATTATTCATCAAAGACGAAGGGCAGAATCCGACACAGAGTTTCAAGGCACGAGGAATGACCAGTGCGATCTCCATGGCGAAGGAACTCGGCGTAAAGAAAGTTGCCGTGCCCTCAGCAGGAAATGCTGCAGGGGCGATGGCTTCGTATGCCGCACGCGCGGGGATGGAAGCCTTCATCTTTATGCCGGCTGATACGCCGCGAGCGAACATAACCGAATGCGAGCAAACTGGCGCGAACGTCACGTTAGTTGACGGCCTTATTACTGATTGTGGGAAGATCGTCGCGGAACGCAAAGAGGCCGAAGGCTGGTTCGACGTTTCCACACTTAAAGAGCCGTACCGCGTGGAAGGCAAAAAAACCATGGGTTATGAGCTTGCCGAACAGCTTAATTGGGAACTGCCGGACGTAATCCTTTATCCGACGGGCGGCGGAACAGGTTTGATCGGCATGTGGAAAGCCTTTGACGAAATGGAAGAATTGGGCTGGATCGGATCGAAGCGGCCGCGAATGGTCTCGGTTCAGTCTTCGACCTGTGCACCGATCGTCCGAGCTTTTGAAAACGGCGACCGGTTCGCGGATGAGTTTGAGAATGCGGCGACGGTCGCATCGGGTCTGCGGGTTCCTAAGGCGATCGGTGACTTTTTGATACTCGACGCACTGCGTGCCTCCGGCGGGACTGCGATCGCGGTAACGGATGCTGAACTCGTTGCCGCGGTGAAAGAAATTGGGGCCGCGGAAGGCGTCTTTGCTGCGCCCGAAGGTGCTGCGTGCCTACCTGCATTGCGGAAGATGATCGCGGATGGATCGGTTCACGAGAATGAAACTGTTGTGATATTCAACACCGGTGCTGGGGTTAAGTATCTTGAGTGTTTTCAGTAATGGGAATCGGGACAAAGCTGCAGGGCCTCAAGGAACTCTTGCGATTTGATAATCGCTGGAGTTTGATCATTTCGCGGCTGTTCTTTCCGAGCCGATCGAAACTAATCTACAGATATCGCGGCCTGGAATTCCTTACCGACCATGCTGCAGGCGATGCAAACGGCGCGAGAGATCTGCTGGTATCGGATATGTATCGCGAGCACCTGCGCCGGATGATCCTACCTAAAGAATTAAACGTGCTGGACATTGGAGCAAATAACGGCGGCTTTCCGCTTCTCCTTGCTTCTGAGGGTTTCACATTTCGCAAACTCGTTTCGATCGAGCTTAATCCGAAAACATTCGATCGACTTCAGTCTAATCTCTCACGAAATTTTGGTCCTGAAGTTACTGCATTGAATGCAGCTGTTTGCGGCACGGACCGTGAAATAGAGTTTTCCGCTGGTGACGCAGGTACCGCAGATAATATTTTCGGGTCCGTTAATAAAGATTCGGCGATAGTGGTAAAGGGAATCACGATCGATCGGGCAATCGAAATGCTTGGCCCTGATGCGATCGATGTGTGCAAAATGGATATTGAAGGCGCTGAATTCGAGATCTTTGAATCCGAGAGTGCTTCTTCAATCAAGAAATGCAGATATCTTTTGGTCGAGATTCATCACAGCGTCGACCATCCCAGATCGTCGGTATTTGAGCGATTAAACGCGTTCGGGTTTGGTGAGATCGAACCGCGACCTGACGACGAGTTTCACCACGTTCATTTGTTCGAGAATCGGGAGTTTCCGGTCAACGGTGCGAACAATAGCGGATAGAGCGAGAAATCCAAAGTTCGCGGCTGCCAACAGACATCCTATTGGGTCTTTCGAACTGGCGTCCGATCCTGCAGTTTACTCGGTGCGGACGAAGGTTCGCGGACTGATGCGAAAACTCCCATCACTATCCACCATTTTTTGTCTTTTAGTTTCCAAATGTGAAGACAGTTACCTTTCTCCTTTCCTTCTGCGCTGTCAGCAAACTCGCACGGGTTCCAAACGTAGGCCATATCCGCCGCTTCCAGCATGGCGATCTTTTCAGGGAATTCCATTGACCGGTACCGGCTCATTTTATAAACAGCATCTTTCTTTCCGAACACGGGAGCATCGCCATCGATCAACAGCCGAACCTTTTCAGATGAGTATTTTTCGTAGGCGCCGCCCAGCTGATTCTGGTTGTTTCCCAGCCGATAAAAGTTCATTGTTGCGTCGGCTGCGGACCAACCTTTCTTGTTGCTTTCTTTGCTTGGCTTATCCGAGCTGCCAAGCTTCTCAAGCAATTCAGCGGGGAATTCTTCGTGGTTGGTGATTATATCAAGTGCGATCTTAAAAGTGCCGCTCTTAGACCTTTGCCAGACGGTAACGTACTGTCCATATTTTGCAGTATCCGGTTTACCTGGCTCTTGCGATTTCCAATGACCGGTGGTGTAACCAAAGCCTCCGTTTGATGCTGCATCGGCAAAGATCGGAGTTCGTTCGAGTATGTCTAAAGAATTCTCTGCTTTCTGCCACACCGCCAAACCATTCGCTGCTCCAGGTTGAAAGACAACAGAATTATCAGAAAGAAACGAAAGATAGGCATTTTTGGTCCCAGAGCTACGGGCAGCGTTTATAAACGACCACTCGGCTTCTTTGATCTCGCGCAACTCCCTCTGACCCATGCCCAACGCGCTGAAGATCAAAAACATCATGCAAATTATGACGAGCTTCATATCACGAGCCTAACAAAATGACATTGGATCTTCAATAAAATTAAAATCTGAGTTTGGGCGAGTTCACCCGATGTCAGCTTGCACAACCTACTGAAAAACTATGCTTAAGAGCGAAAATCTGCTAGTATTCTGATCGCTTGACCAAATTCTTGCGAGGTTAATTATTTAATGTTCAGCGACAACTTTAGACGCGGCGAAGGCAACGGAAGAGGGAAGACCGGTTCAAAAGCGATATCGAAAATGGCAGATATCGGTTGGAAGGCGTTCCAAGCCGTTAACCGAGCTATTCCCGAAGGCGAGTCTATCAAACCAGCGTGGGCCGCCGAACCTTTGTTGAAGTCTTATGAGCGAACAGCTCCGCCCCTCGGATTTCCCCGTGAGACTGACAGCCTTTGCCCCAAGTGTGTTAAGTCAGTTCGCGAAGGCGTAATCTCAGGCGACATTCCGCTAAATATTTTGATGGACTCACATCCGGGGGAGATCAAGGCTCAGATCGTTGAGGAAAACGGGCAGGTGCTGATGCGAAAAGCTTGCCCGACGCACGGCGAATTTGAAGACGTCCTTGCGACGGATGCAAGATTTCTGGAACGAATCGAAGGACTATTCTTTGGTCGTGATTTCAAGTCGGCGGAAGACAACCACGTTCACCATCACGGTTCGAGTGATATTAAATTTGGCCGCGGTGCTGTGCTGACCGTTGATCTGACGAACCGCTGCAACATGATGTGCAATCCATGTTTTATGGATGCAAATCAGGTCGGCTACGTTCATGAACCGACTTTCGACGACACGAAAGCGATCCTCGACCGAGCCGTTTCATTCAAGCCAAAACGCCAGATAATCATTCTATTCTCAGGCGGCGAACCGACGCTTTCCCCTTACTTTCTCGACGCCGTTGCATATGCGAGAAAGATCGGTTTCTATCGAATCCTCGCGGCAACAAACGGCATCCGTTACGCCGAAGATATTGACTTCTGCAAAGCGGCAAAAGAGGCCGGACAACATGGCGTCTACCTGCAGTTCGACGGAACGAACGAAGAGGACAATAAGCATCGCGGCGTTGGCAATTTGTTTGACGTAAAGCTAAAAGCCATCGAGAATTTGGCTTCCGTCGGAATCAAGGTGACGCTTGTTACGACGATCGTTAATTCGTGGAACAACAACGGCATCGGTAGTATCGTGAAATTTGCTGCGGAGAACATTGATAAGGTTCAGACGATCGCATTCCAGCCCGTTTCATTCACCGGCCGCGATGAAGATGTTTCTGATAAGGATCGAATTGAGCAGCGATATACGCTGGCCGGAATGACACACGATCTGAAAGATCAACTGGATGGCGTAATTCAGCCGATGCGAGATTGGTTTCCGCTTTCCAGTTATTCGGCGTTCACGAGCGTGATGGACATGCTTCAGGGAGCCGACGCTCCGTGGGGTTGGTCGTCATGTAACTGTCACCCGAACTGCGGCATTTTTACGCTGATGGTCATAAATAAGAAAACGAATCAAATGCGATCGCTATTTGAGTTCTTCAACTACGAGCGGTTCATGAAGGACGTTGCCACCATCACCGATACGGCTCGCGGCAAGAAACTGACGATGGCCCAGCTCGGCATGGCGATAATGCGTAATTACGATGCGTCGAAAGCCCCTGAGGGCTTTCCGATCTCACAGATCGTTAATCTCTTCAAGCCATCTTCAACGACCTCGAACAGCGATCGAAACGATCGAATGCAGGTCGAAAAGAAAGACGACGATATATGGCGCGTGTTGTGTGTTGAAGGCATGTGGTTTCAAGACCTTTTTACGTACGATTTCCGCCGCACTGAAATGTGTGTTATTCCATACGGGACCCAGGAGGGGGAAGTCAGTTTTTGTGCGTATAACACCGGTGTGGGCTGGCGGCAGATAATCGAAGAGATGCATAAAACAGCCTCGCTTTCCGAGTGGTACAATGAGCACGGCCGGCACGCCGTCTATGCAAAAGGTAAGGAAGTACCTGGCATTGGCAAGACCCGATCTTTATCGCTTCCCGTTATTGCGAAAGTATTAGAAAGCGATCTGGACGCTCCGACCGCAACACCATTTTTGGTTGACGTAGCGGAATCGGAAACGGCTGAAATGCGGTAGCACCTTACACTTTTTCTGTTTTTGTTAGAAATTCCCGGCGAAATCAAGAATTCAGGTATCGGCTCCCAGATCTACGCGAACGCGCCTATTCAGAGATTTGATCTAAGTGTTAATAAAGGTCATCACTATAACGATCACTTTTGCCCTAGCGGCATTTTCGTTGATCAAATGGTCACCTGCGGAAGCACAGAAACATATTCCGCAGCCGATCGCCGCTGACGAAGCTGCCCGCCAAGTTGGAATCAAGACCGTTCAAGAGCTTCGGAGCCGAGCTTCGCTGAGCAGCGATCTCAAAGAGATCGAGCTAAGCGGTTCAAAGACGCGGATCTTCACGTGGACCGAATCTGAACATTACAGTGTCCCAAATAGTTTCTTCGCGATCAGCCAGGACGGCGAAATGCTAACTAAGATCTCGACGGCCGATTATCGATTGAAACTCCGGTATGCGGCGTTCGATCCGACGGTCGAAATTCCACGTAAACTGACGCAAACATATCCCCGATCACGAACGGAGCGGTCCACCTACATTGTTCAGTTCATAACCCAGCCTCTTGACGAATTCAGACGCGAACTCCGCTCGCTCGGTACCGAAATATTTTCCTATTTTCCAAATCATGCTTATGTTGTTCAGATGGATCGAGAGAGCGCTGAGGCGGTGGCGGCTCTTCCATTCGTTCGCTGGGTCGGTCGGTACGAACCGGCATACAAGTTCGATGCGCAACTATTGAGCAAGCTCGAGAATGATGAATTGGGTACAAAACGCTACGACATCATGGCTTTGGCCCGTGGACCGAGAATGCAAGGGAAGATCGCCGATGAGATCACGTCGTTTGGTGGAACTGTCCACGCGACCTCGGAAAAAGGCTTCATAGTTGAGGCGACCCTTTCGGCAGAACAATTAGTTCAGCTCTTAAAGAATGAAGATGTAATGTTCATTGACGAATGGTCGGCTCCGGAGATGGACATGGATCTTGTCCGCACTACCGGAGGTGCGAATTTCGTGGAATCCACTCTTGGTTTCACTGGTGAAGGGGTTCGCGCCGAGGTGATGGACAACGGGCTTCTCCAGACACACAACGATTTTCAATCAGGCCTAGCTCCGTTGATTCACAATTCGTCCAATACGAATGAGAGCCCGAATCATGGAACATCGACATACGGAATAGTATTTGGCCGCGGAACCTCTAATTCATCTGCTCGCGGAATGCTGCCAGATGCACAAGGTATCTTTGCTGATTATGATTTTCTGGGCTCCAACCGTTATACCCACACCGAGCAATTGTTACAGGCTCCGTATTTTGCCGTTTTTCAATCGAATAGTTGGGGAAGCTCGTTGACTTCGAATTACAACACAAGGTCGGCGGAGTTGGACGACATTCTTTTTCAAAACGATCTTGTTCTGTTACAGTCGCAAAGCAATACCGCGAGCCAGCAATCCAGGCCGCAGGCATGGTCAAAGAATGTAGTTTCGATCGGCGGGATCAGACACTACAATTCTGGAAACCATAATGACGATCGCTGGGCAAGCGGCTCTAGCATTGGGCCGGCGGCTGATGGCCGGATAAAACCCGATCTTGCTCATTATTACGATTCGATCCATGCGACCGAAAACTCGTCCAATTCCAGCTACACATCATCGTTCGGCGGAACAAGCGCTGCAACCCCGATCACCGCCGGTCATTTTGGGATCTTTTTCCAGATGTGGCACGAAGGCCTGTTCGGAAACACACCCGGAGCTACCGTTTTTGATAGCCGCCCTAAAATGAGTACCACAAAAGCGGTAATGATCAATACGGCCGTTCAATGGGATATGTCGATTGTGGGCACAGACATTACGCGTGTTCGGCAGGGATTTGGTCGGGCGAATGTGGAGAATTTATACAGCCTTCGTAACCAATTGAAGATCGTGAATGAAACTGATTTTCTTACGAATCTGCAGACCCGTAGTTATTATGTGAATGTGCCTGTTGGAAGTACAGCACCATTAAAAGTAACGATGGTCTACATCGACCCGATGGGCTCGCCGGGTGCGAGCCAGGCAAGGGTTAACGATCTTTCGCTTCGGGTCACTTCTCCGGGCGGAACGGTCTATTGGGGAAACGTCGGTCTTTCAGGCAGTGGAATGTGGTCCGCCTCGGGCGGTTCGGCGAATACAGTTGACACGGTTGAGAATGTGTTCATTCAAACGCCGACCTCGGGACCGTGGTTGGTTGAGGTTATTGCATCGGAATTAAACGAAGATGCGCGTTTGGAAACTCCTGGCGTAGTTGATGCCGATTTCGGCCTTGTAATTAGCGGCGTTGTTCCTGCCGCTCCGACCGCTGCAAACGTAAGTGTTTCCGGCCGCGTGACCACCAAAAAGGGCACGGCGATTCGGGGAGCAATGGTCAGCTTGGTTGCCAGCGACGGCTCCGAACGTACGACTTACACAAACTCTTTCGGTTACTTTAAGATCGACGAGGTTACGGTCGGGCAAACCTATATTGCCTCAGTCACCCGGCCAAAAATGTCCTTTGAACCCTCTAGCACTGCGGTAAGCGTGTTGGATAAAATTGACGATCTGCACTTTTACGGCCGCGAGTGATTTTTAGCTTCCAATTCGATCGGTCAACATTTTGATATCGGCTTCCGTCTTCAAATGTACGCGGAGTGCTCGCCGATCGCGGTCTAATAACACCTGAAAATCGCCACGTGCCTGAGCGGCTTTTACAACGCCGAAACTGTATTTTTGCCCGGGAACAGGCAGATCAATTTCATCGTCGGACGTGATCTGCAAGAACACACCGTTGTTTGCACCGCCCTTGTATGCCTGTCCGGTTGAATGCAGAAAGCGTGGACCGAAGCCGACGCACGTTGCACACAGTCGGCTTTCGAGAACTCGCTCGCGAATACTCTGCAGATAAGCTTCATTTTCTGCCTTCATCTCGATATATCCAAGGATTGCAAAATAGTCACCGTCCTCGATATTGGCGAAATGGGCCGAGAGCAGTTCATTAAGCTTTGGCTCATCGACCATTGAGAGCAGCTGGGATCCGTACGGTTGTGATGAATAGAGTTGCACGCCGCCGGCTTCAAAAAACGGAGTTTCGATCGGCAGCGAACCGGTTTGTTCATACTCGTCAGTGATCTTACGAGCTTCGATCTTTGCCGATTCTACATCCGGCTGATCGAAGGGATTGATCCCCATAACGGCACCCGCAACCGCAGTCGCGAATTCCCAGCGAAAGAACTCGGCGCCGATATCGTAAATAGCCTTCAGTTCGATACAAATGACCGGATGTCCAGCGGCGTACAATGCAGCGAGCTCTGAGCAATCGGCTTCACCGGTAATTTTTACGAATACGAAAACGCGATCGTCGCCATAACTGACTGCGGGCTGGAGCGGCTCGCGATCGACCGGAATTATAGAAACGCCATTCTTACCCGTGGATTCAGCTACGAGCTGTTCTATCCACGCTCCGAGGTCATATATCGATGGCGAGGCAATAATGGTTAGTTTGTCGCGGCCGTTTCGATGGCAGATCCCAAGAATCAAACCGAGCAAGGCTGCGGGATTGTCGACGACCGTTTCGTTTCGGCAAAGATTCCCCATCGACTTTGCGCCGTTGAGAAGGGTTTCTACATCGAGACCCATTGCCGCAGCGGCAGTCATTCCAAATGGTGACAGTGCCGAAAAGCGTCCACCGACGGATGGTTCACCAAAAACAATATGGCGGAATCTGTCCGCGCGTGCAACCTGTTCCATCTTTGATCCGGGATCGGTAATGGCGACGAATTGTTTACCTGGTTCATCGGTGATCTGGGAGACACGATCAAAGAAATATTTCTTAAAACAATTTGGTTCGAGCGTCGAGCCCGACTTGCTGGCGACAATGAAAAGCGTCTTGGCTAGGTCCAGTTTATCTTCAACAGTTTTGACCTGTGCAGGCACGGTCGAATCGAGGATATGAAAATTCTTCACGCCAAAAGTCATCGCAAGCACTTCGGGGCACAGCGACGAACCGCCCATTCCCATCAGCAAAATGCTAGTGAATCCGGCCTCTACAATATCTTCGCGAAGATCTTTGTACTTCTGAAGGTCGCCAAGCTCGCGTTCGACAATATCAAGCCAGCCAAGCCATTTATCCTCATCGGAACCGGTCCAAACGCTTGCGTCCTTTTGCCAAATGCGGGCCATACGGCCGTCAGCCTGCCATTCTTCTGCAACTACCCGAAATTGATCTTCGATCGCTTGAGGCAACGAATAGGTCATTGAATTCTGCATTGAAATAAATTAACACAAGTTTGGCCGTGCCGGCCTTTCGCGGATTCGTTTGTAATCCAAAAGCAAAGTAGAATGGCTCGCATGACAAAGTTCTTAATGTTCTTCTCATTAGCTTTACTTCTGACCTTTTCGGCCACAGCCCAACCATGTTTGGATTCCGCCAAAGTTATTCCACCGGTAATGTCCGAAGAAACACGGAGAATATATGAATCGGAACTTGTCGAAGCAGAACGAGTCCACCTGAACAAACCGAACGAGGCCGATTCAATCATATGGCTCGGACGGCGGATGGCATATCTGGGTAACTACAAGAACGCGATCCGAATATTTTCGAGCGGTATCGTTCTGCACCCGGATGATGCTCGGTTTTATCGGCATCGCGGCCATCGATATCTATCGATCCGCTGTTTCGACGACGCGACCAGAGACTTCGAAAAAGCGGCCGCTTTGATAAAGGGCAAGCCTGACGAAGTCGAACCTGATGGATTGCCGAATGCGAAAAACATTCCGACCAGTACTTTGCAATCAAACATTTGGTATCACCTCGCTTTGGCGCATTACCTGAAGGGCAACTTTGTCAAAGCTTTGAAAGCCTATGAAGAATGCCAAAAGGTTTCGAACAATAACGACATGAAGGCGGCAACAGTTTATTGGCACTATATGACCCTGCGTCGTGCGGGTAAGAAAAAGGACGCCGAGAAAATCCTAAAGGCGTACAAGACGAACATTGAAGTTATTGAAAACGACGATTATCTGAAGCTTTTAAAATTGAATAAGGGCGAAGTTAAAGCTGAAGACCTTCTGATGAGCATTCGCGGGGAGGCGAATACGCTCGGTTCGTCATCGCTCGGTTTTGGCATCGGGAACTATTTTCTTTACAACGGCGATAGAGAAAAAGCGAATACGATATTCAGGAAGATCGTGGATGGGGACCAGTGGGCTAGCTTTGGTTACATCGCGGCTGAGGCGGAACTAAGCAGATAACCAATCGGTCAGCATCTGCTCCTGTTTATGAAATGCCTGCTCGGGCGTTTCTTTCTTGGTCATAGGAAGTTTGAAGAACACCGAGAGTTGTTCCTGAATTCCGCCCTCGCCGCGTTGCTTAGCGCGGTCAAGACAGCGGGCGATCTCAATGGCGAGCGGAGCGGCGAGGATCGAATCTTTGCACAGAAAGTTCACCTTTATCTGCATTGGCTGGCCGAGAAAACCGGTGATGTCGATGTTGTCCCAAGCCTCTTTATTGTCGCCGCGAGGCCGGTAATAGCGGATATCGACAATATGATCCTCGACCATGTAACCGAGAATGTCGTCAAGCACGCTGCTCTTGGTTTTTACTTTTGATGCAAGCGAGTCTTCATTTGAAAGGGCAAGTCCGTCGCGGTTTCCGAGAATGTTCGTCGAATACCAGCCCTCGACTTTTAATGCGCGAGATTTCAACGCCGGAGCGAGTACGGTTTTAATAAACGTCTGCCCAGTCTTGCCGTCCTTTCCGGCAACAGGAACATTTTGCTGTTCGGCAAACTCGATCAACGCCGGGATATCAGCAGCGACAGACGGCGTAAAGTTTCCGAACGGCACGCCTTCGGCAATTGCCGCGTATGCATACAGCATCGCCGGCGAAATCGCGGCGGAGTTTTCATCGAGAGCTTTTTCAAATCCGGCGAGTGAATTAAAAATCTCGTTGCCCTCGACTGTAAGTTTTTCGGTCGACGCAAGATTTATGACAACGACCGAATCGCATCTCTCTTTGAAACCGGCAAGGTCGGCTTTTAGTTTTTCGACCGTCGAGCGATGACCCCTAGTTCCGATCTTGTTCTGTCCTTCGATAAGTGACAAAAACCGCTCGTTGCCGATCGCAGGCCATGGCTTTATCTGTGCTAATTCGTTTTGAACGGCAACATGCTGTTTATGAGTGAGCACCTCGTGGGTCTCGGCCGCTTTCGCAAGGTCTTCAGGAAAGAGATCCCATCCGGCGAAAACGATGTCCTTATATTCGGCCAAGCCAGCGACCGACATATTCGCAAGCGGCAAGCCTTCGGTGCCGACCAACCCTTTTTTGAGCAGTTCTACCCCCGCGACCATCGTCGTACCGACAGCTCCGCCAATACCTACGCCCGCAATTCCTAATTTTGGTTTCATCGTCTGCATCTGCAACTTTCAAATCAGTTTATATTTTAGCTTACAGCTATCAGCTTAAAGCTAGAAACTTGATTCAAACATCGGGCCGAAGGCGCCGTGCACTTTGTGCTAAATTCCGTTTGAGAAGCTTTCCTGTTGGGCCCTTTGGGATGTCCTCGACAAAATGGACCGATTTCGGGCATTTGAAATCGGCTAGGTGTTTCGTGCAGAATTCGATGATTTCCTCTTCAGTAGCTTTCGTTCCGTTTTTCAAAACAACAAATGCCGCGACCTCTTCGCCGTAAAGGTCATCGGGAACGCCGACCACCGCAACGTGTTCGACGGCGGGATGTGTGTAAAGCAGATCGTCGATCTCGCGAGGGTAAATATTCTCGCCGCCCCGGATTATCATGTCGGATTTGCGATCCGCGATGTAATAAAAGCCGTCGGTATCGCGATACCCGACGTCGCCCGTGTGAAACCATCCATTCGCGAAGGCTCTTTCGGTCGCCCCAGGGTTTTTGAAATAGCCCTTAAAAATGTTAGGGCCGCGAAGTACGATCTCGCCAAGCTCGCCGTCGGGAAGGCGCTGTTCAGTTTCGTCGAATATCGCCATCTCGTTTCCAATGGGAAGTCCACATGAACCCGGTCGGCGAGTTTCGTTTGGCGGATTGAACGTTGACCGGCAGGTCGATTCGCTGAGCCCGTAGCCTTCAATTACCAGAACGCCAAAAGCTTCCTCAAACTTTCGCAAGACCTCAGCCGGCACCGGAGCCGAACCGCACATTGCAAATCTTAAAGACTTGGGTCGTTGGACCTTGGGTGTTGAATTATTTAGTAGCATTGACAGCATCGTAGCCACCGAGCCGAAGGAAGTGATCCGGTATTTTTCAATAATGTCCCAAAATCGCGAAGCTGAAAACTTTAGCGAGACAACGGTCGAACCGGCGGCATACAAAGCCGACAGCGTGGTTACCGAAACTGCATTCATGTGGAACAGAGGCATCACCGAAAGCAGCCGGTCGTCCGCGCCAAAGTTCATCCATTCCGCTATCTGCCGGGCATTCGCGACCAGATTGCCGTGTGTGAGCAAGCATCCTTTTGGCTTGCCGGTCGTGCCCGATGTGTAAATAATGATCGCATCGTCGTCGATTGATATTTCGGTTTCGGTAATGACGTCGGTATGGCCGGCGGCTGCGTTTTCAACGCTGTCGAATCGAACTTTGGGAGTACTCCCAACATCTTCGTCCCCAATCGAGTTCACGCCGACGTCGCCGACCAGAACTAACTTCGATTCCGAATTCTTGACTACCCAATCGATCTCATTCGATTTGAGAAGTGAATTGATCGGACCGGCTATCGCACCGATCTTCCAGCAGGCGAAATAGGCAAATAGGTATTCAGCCGAGTTTGGCATTAGCAAACTTACGACGTCGCCTTTGCGAATGCTGCGCGAGATAAGCAAATTGGCCGTTCGGTTAACCGCCTTGTCGAACTCAGAATATGTCCATTCGCGGCCATCCGCTTCCGAAAATAGAAACGTCCGATCGCCGTGTTCTAACACGCGTTCTTCCAGCAATTTACAGATGTTTTCGTTGCCTTCGTTCATTGATTTGTATAAGATTAGCACGCAAAGTTATGACAATCTATCGAAGTTTTATTGGCGGCGAGTGGATCGATTCCACTTCGGGCAAAACCCT